>CAYQKI010000018.1:23225-24673 GCA_964418105.1 uncultured Methanotrichaceae archaeon
CTACCTCTATTGTACTTTGGGATTTATCGGCAACTCCTTCATTTTGCCCATTGACTATGGCAATTACTAGGAAAATTGCTAACCAAATCTTAACACAGGATATCATTATCTCAGTGAAATAGGATCTATATGCTCGCTTGACGGTTGGCTGAATTATATTAATTACTTACATAACCTTTTAGCTCTTACTTTATTATCACAGCTACAATTTTTAAAATCCCAAGTTAATTTCTCCAACCTGCCATCCTCGTAGTAAGAAATATTTCGGTAATTTATAGGTTTATCATTAATTTCCAAATCGTATTCTACCCTTTGCCTTGAACGAATATAAATGGAAAACGATTCAAGAATATTGGTGCTGTTATTGCATTTTTTTCCATCATCCGCATAGTAGTAATCTACTATCGGCCCTGAAAATGTGATTTCGTCTTTTAATTTTAATGATTCATCCTCAACTATTAATTTATTCTCTTTTGGAAAACCTATGTAGGGTGTATCCGCGAGATTAACCTCAAAAGATACGAATTTTTTCCTTTCATCATCTTTAGAAGTTTCAACATAATTTTTCCTATTAAGTATCCATGGTATAATTGGATCCACAGGATTATTAAATCCTTTTGGCGGGTAAATTATTAAGGTAATTCTAGCGCTATCACTAACCTTCCCCTCTGCAAAAGTCACATTTATGAAAACAGATTCAGTGCATGTTCGAAAGCCATCATATGAGGGAGAAATCTTTAATTCTTCAACAATATTTTGCGTATCACTCCATCTCCCCTCTTCGTTTTTTTCATAATTTTCCCCTGCTACGCATTCATGAATAAACAATATAAATATAATCAAAACTAAAAATGACAGATTTCTAAATATTATAGGTGCTTTCTTATTAAAAATGCAATTCAATTTTTTCATTGAAACTATTAATTGAACTAGTTTCACCTTGACCGTCTCCTTTGGTTCTCCTTTTTATATATAGCCACCTCAGTAATAAATCTTTCGTAACTATTCAGCCTACTTGCTGAATCGTTATGAATTCAGACCGCCATCGAAGTCCTTTCAGGAAGAAATGGCTTCCCTTCAAAGGCACCTTGAATATCGTCGATAACTGAACGGGAGTTCTTTTTAACTGTAGAGATGTAACCTCTTATACGACAGAAAACTGCCGCTCCCTCTCAGCTTCTAAAGTTACCTGAGATTTTCTGTTGGACTTTCATCATCCTCAGGTCCCTTTCCGCCAAATTATTGTCAAATGGAACTTCAAAGTTATATGGTTCTTAATGAAATGCATCATCTTCAGACCCCCGGAGATGCATCTTGGCCGAGATTACCAATGGCTGTAAGTTGAAATGGGGATTAATTGGTGCCTTAATAGCTTATTCTTTGGGATTTACCTCAATTGTGCCTTGAGACTGCGTCTTACTCTTCGGATTTACTTCAATTGTGCCTTG
>CAYQKI010000019.1:0-24634 GCA_964418105.1 uncultured Methanotrichaceae archaeon
GGAGAGCATGATGGTGGCATTGATGTTGTCGGTGATGCGCCGGATGTTGGCAGCAGGGTCGATTTTGCTGACCTCCAGGCGGGCAAATCTCCTGCTCCCCTCGCCTCCCCGCGAGCCAATGCTGCCGCTCCCTCCCAAGCCCCCGCCTGAGATGCTGCTCACAGCGATCTTCCTCTGATAGGAGGCATCGCTCTGCCCGCTCTCCACATCCCTGAGAAAGAGCAGCACCAGCGCCAGGCTGGGCTGGATATCGCCTGCAGGTTCTCCCGGTCTCCCTCAGAGAGGTTGAGGTCGGCAACAGCCACCGCCACATCTGAGAAGTAGGATAGGGCTTCATCAATGTCCTCGATGCCGTCATAGAGAAACGCCCGGAACAAATCGGCATCCAGCAGAGCTTCGCCTTCAGCCATCCTCTCCTGCTTGCTGGCCAAAAATTTCTTGAGGCGGGGCAGAAGCCGGCGGATGACGCGTATTCCCTCCCTCCTCCAGGATGCCTCCTCCCGCGACTCCTCCAGTCTGGCCTGGCCGAGGGTGCCCTCGAACTTCTCAACCTCGGTCCCGGCCAGGTCGATCATGCGCATGGTGAGAAGGCGGGAGTTCATGGCCCGCACTGCATCCCCCAGGTTGTGAGCCTCGTCTATGATCAGCGTCACCTTCTCCGACTCCATCTCCAGCCACTGGAAGATGATCTCCTGAAAGTCCGGCGAGAAGAGGTGGGAGTAGTTCATGATGATGATGTCAGAGTCCTTGGCATACAGGCTCATGATCTCGTAAGGGCAGATGCCCCGGCATAGATCGGAAAGGTCCGATGGCGGGGTGATCCTCTTCTTGAGATCCTCCACCACATCCAGGGCCATGCCGGACCGGCGGAAATGCACTGTGCCGTTCAGCTCGAAGCCCTCTCGGCTTCTTAAAAAGTAAGGGCAGAAGGTCCTGTAGCCCGGCTCCTCCTCGGGAATGCCGTCCTGGGATGGGTCGTAAATGCTGCCACTGCCTTTGTTGATCCTGGCAGAGACAAAATTTTTGGTCCATTCCCTCAGCCGGGAGCAGCCGGCATAGACGCTCTCCCCTCGAAACTCGCCTTCCAGCGGGCAGATCTTCTGCTTTCCCACCATATAGGCGATCTCGGGCCTCTCTTTGGTCCTGGACCATATCTTGCCTATCTCGTCGATGTAGATATCGATTTGAGATACAGTGCGCACGGCGACCACGATCTTTCCCGGAGCAGCAGCCAGAGCGGCGCTGATGCAACTTGTCTTTCCCGTGCCGGTGGGTGCGTCGATCATCAGCACGCCGTGACCGCCTTTGCTGACCACATCATATACCCTGTCCAGCATGCGGTCCTGATGGGGCCTGAGCGATTCGTAGGGGAAGTAATCGAGATACACGAGGGGAGGATTATGCTCAGCACAGATAAATGCTATCCATAGAAAAGTTGAAATTGTAAGAGTGGGCAAAGAAAGTACCAGGGACAGCAGAGCAGCAGGAAGAGCTTGAAGGTGGGGACAGATAATGCTGACAAAAGAGGTCGTATTTGCGGCAATTGCAGTTATGGGATTTTCGGCTTTATGGCAGGCGGCGGCATCAATCGATAGCTCTGGCTCTTCGAGCCTTGACGGTCTGGAGAAATCGGCTTTCTCTTCTCCGAATAAGATTGATGACATGATGAAGGAAGCTATGCAGAGCATCGCCAGCATCAAGCAGAAACAGGAGCAAAAAAAGAAGTCTGGAGAAGAGGACGCTCTACTGAATTTGCAAAAAAACAATTCCACTCTGCAAAACACAACTCTGCAGAATCTGACTGATGAGAATTTAACTGCACAAAATACAGAATCTGAAGCGGGCCGGGAGAAGATCGGATCGTCCTCCAAAGGCAGCATGAGTGGCGTTTACGGAATCACAGCCTCCCGGCATGAGATAGGAAAGAGCAACATCCAATCTAAAATGGTCCTGAACGGCACATTTGAGATGGATAAAAGTGTGAAGTTCCAGGATCAGGGATTCTAGCCTTTTGGTGGCCGCCATGTTGACAAAATTTTCGTTCCTTCTTCTTCTGTTCATTTTTCAGCTTGCAGCAGCCTCTCTGGCAGCCGGGGATCTGGGCGGCATAGCAGGTGCCTCAGATTCTAAGGAGGCAGTGACAGGCGGGGAACTTGCCGGGGCAGAAGGGCAGAGTGATGCTCAGCCGGGAGGCTCCTCTCTTCCGGAGGAGGATTGGAACCGCACCTTCGGAGGCAATTATGGGGACGGGGCCTGGTGCCTCCAGGAGACGGGTGACGGCGGCTTTATCCTGGCCGGAAACACTGCCTCCCGGGGTGAGGGAAGCGACCTGCTGCTGCTCCGAACGGATGGAAACGGCAGCATAGTCTGGAGCCGGACCTGGGGCGGATCGGGTGAGGACGCGGGATACTTTGCCAAGCAGACTAGTGACGGAGGCTTCATAGTCACAGGCAGCACCGGATCCTTTGGCATGGGAGCAGAGCTTCTATGGCTGCTCAAGACGGACGGCAATGGAAGCCTGCTCTGGGACAGGACATTTGGAGGCTTTGTCTCATCCTCCGGGGATGGGGGCTGGTCTGTTGATGAGACCGGTGACGGAGGATATATTGTGGCCGGATACGCCCAGTCTCTGGGCAGCGGCAGAAAGGACCTGTGGGTGCTCAGGATGGACGGCAATGGAAGCCTTCTCTGGGAAAAGACCTTCGGCGGGCAGGGTGACGATGTGGGCATGTCGGTTCTGGAGAGCCGGGACGGCGGATTTATTGTGGCGGGCAGGACCGGCTCCTTCGGGAGAGGTGGAGACGACATGTGGCTGCTCAAGACCGATTTTCAGGGAGTGGAGATCTGGAATGAAACAATTGGCGGCAAGCAGGACGACGCAGCATTCCAGGTGGTGGAGACGGAAGACGGCTTTGCCCTCTCAGGCCGAACGGAGTCGGGAAGCGAGGGGAGAAGAGTGGCTCTGGTCAGGGTGAACGGCGAAGGAAAAAAGATGTGGCAGAAGGAATATGAAGGAAGCTCGGCAGCCTCCCTGGCCCTCACCCTTGACGGCGGCTTTATCCTGGCGGGAAGGCTGGACCGCGAGGAGACGGGCCGGGATGCTCTGCTCATCAAAACCGATTCCTCCGGAAGGGAGCAGTGGTCCATGGTCCTGGACGGCTGCGGAGGCGATGAGATAGGCACATTTGTTGTGCAGTGCCGGGACGGCTCGTATGCTCTGGCCGGGATAACCAATTCCTGTGGACAGGGGGCAGAGGACGCGTGGCTGGTCAAAATTCAGGCGGAGCAGACGCCGCAGTTGGTGGCGGAAGCTGCCGAGAATGGCGTCTGGAGTGAGACCGAGGGCAGCCCAGAGTAGCTGATAGCCGGGAGAGCGAACGCTAAGCTGCGACGACGATATCTGAATATATGAAAATATGCAAAAAATTAATTAAAATTATTTGAATTTTTTTAAGCACCTGCGGCGCTCTCCGTGGCATTGGCTGCCGCCGCTGCAGTAACCACGATTTGCAGAGAGTTGGCAAAGCTTGCCGTGCCTTGCAGAGATGCGGCGGCTATGTCCACGCTGTAGACTCCAGGAGCGCCGGCAGTCCAGTCTTTGGAGTATTCATTCATGCCCGACTTGATCAGGCTGAGCTTTTCCACCTCTTTTCCGGTGGAGTCCTTGATGGTTGCTGTGGCGGTGAGCTGCAGCTCAGTTGCGCTCCCTTCTTCCGTCTGGTTGGACAGGCCGAAGACAGCGGTGATCTTGACCGGGCTTGCCTCTACTGCCGTGGCGGGCGTGGCATTGATGCTTTTTAATACCATCTCCGGGGCAGCGGCTGCGGAAGCCTCATTATCCTTTTCGAATTGAGATTCGGTCTTCCTCACGGCCTTGGGGCCGAACTCAATAGGCTCTTCGTTGATGGGCTTGCCCTCAATGAAGTTCTGGGCGCTTTCGCTCCAGTCTCCTTCCTGCATGCAGGATGAACATACGGCTGATGCTGTAGCGGCCAGGGCGAAAAGAGCTGCCAGGACGGCCAGGCCGGCCGCAAATAACCTTAAGATCTTCATATCATTTCCTCACTGATCTTGCTGAGATAAGCATTGCGATTCTGGGGATTCCTGGTATTCTATTTATATCATCCGGGCGCTTAGAACTGGCAGAGGGAAATGATATCGGCTGCAAAAGGGCCATTCGAGCCGCTCTGCATCCTGGCGCTGGCGGACCTGCATGACCGGGTGGAGATGCTCGACCGGCTGAAAGACATAGTAGAGGGCATCAAGCCGCACCTCATCGTCTTCTGCGGAGACCTGCACAACGCCTCGGACCGGGAGGCTGCCCGCCCTGCCGCTCTGGCCCTGGCCGGCCTCGGCCCCAAGGTGCTCATAGTTCCGGGAAATATGGATCACCGGGACACAGTGCCGGATCTGTGGCAGGAGGCGGGGCTGATCATGCTGCACCGCGCCTGTTTTCGTTTCGGCCAGGCGGCCTTCCTGGGCATGGGCGGCATGGTGGCGAAAGACCCGCGCCGGCTCTCCGATCCGGCCCGCTTCTACCACCGGGATGAAGACGTCTACGAACAGCTTTCCACCCTCCTTCCCCAGGCGGACGGGGCGGCATGCCGGATAGTGGTGGTGCACCAGCCGCCCCGCGGCGTTCAGGATACGCTTTACAACGGCGAGAGTTCGGGGTCAGTCAGCCTGCGCCGCTTCGTGGAGGTGCGCCAGCCCGATCTTCTCCTCTGCGGGCACATCCATGAAGCGCGGGGCGAGGCTAGGGTCGGCAGGACCAGAGTCGTCAATGTCGGAGAGCTGCGCCGGGGATTTGGGGCGGTGGTGGAGATCAGCAGATGCAATCAAAAAAATAAGAGTAATGTTAATAATACAAATGAGGACGATGAAATCTCTATAAAATGGATTGAGCTATGATATTTCAAGTTGTCAGTTTGCCTCTGTGCGTGCTCTGTGTCCTCTGTGTCTCTGTGGTGAAAACGTCGTTAGCCACTGGCTATAGCCGGAGCTAACGGCTACCACAGAGGCACTAAAAGCGCACAGAGGACTCACAGAGGACTTGAGCAATTGGATCAAAAAAAGAAAACAGCGAGGAGCCCTGATAATCATGGATGAAGCCCTGAAAGCGGAGATCGAAGAGGCTAAAAAGAGCCTGGCAGCCTTGAAAAAGCTCCTGCCGCCTGAGGGCCTTTCCCCAGCCGCCAAAGAGAGGGCTATCGCCGAGATGGATGAGATGATATCTCCGGAGTTCGAGCCCTATTTTCTGGCCAATGCCGCGATGCACCTGCTGGCCCGCTGCGAGAGGTGCGGCCGCTGCTGCCGGGAGGAGAGCACCGTCGCTGTATCCGTAGAGGACGCCCGGCGCATCGCCCGTCACCTGGGCATGTCGTTCAAGAGGTTCATGAAGGAGTACACCAGACCCCATGAGCTTGGGGAGAGCGTGGGCTCGGCGCGCATGATGAAGAAAGGCGCCGGCGAGCCCTGCCCGTTTTTTGATCAGGCCCTGCCTGGATGCCGCATCCATTCCGTCAAGCCCCAGGTCTGCACCGCCGCCTACTACCTCTCCAGGATGAACCTGCTCCTCTGCGAAGAGAGAAAGGAGCTGAGCACGTTTCCAGACTGCCCGGCGGACAGGGAGTTGCGGGCTGCAATTGATGATTTAATCCGGCTGATGGGAGAAGATGCAGAGGCACAGAGAGAGCTTGACGGCATCATCAGCGATTCGGATCTCTTGCGTCTTCTGCTCCGCCTGAAAGGCATGGAGATATATTTCGGAAAGGACAAGTCTGCACCTTTAGCGCGGATGCTGGGACTGAAAGGGATTTTGCAGGATAGAGAGATGAAAGGCGCTGCTTTATGGTACTTCATGGCATGCCGCTGATATGATTTTAGAGCCACAATCGACTTTTATTCTTACGCAAACCTTTATTTCCCATCACACAAACCAGACCCCCAGCAAATTATGAGGAATGCTATGCGACTTTCCATGGATTTAGAGCTTCAGGATATACCGGGACAGCTTCTGCTGGCCCTTCAGCCCTTGCGGGACAGCAAGGCCAACATCATCAGCGTGGTCCACCACAGGGACAGAAAGACGCCCCGCGGCATGATCCCGGTTCGTTTCGTCGTGGATCTGGACCGCACCAAGATCGACACCGTCAAGGCCCAGCTCAAAGAGAGCGGCATCTCCGTGGTGCGGGCGGGCGAGGACCGCTTCATCGAGGCCGTATCAGTGGTGCTGGTAGGCCACGTTTTAGACAGCGACCTGGGCGACACCATCAACAGGATCGACTCCACCGGCTTTGCCGAGGTCATGGACCTCTCCCTCTCCATGACCGGAGTGGATGAGCCCTCCTCCGCCTTCCTCAAGATCCAGGCCACAGGCAAGGCCGAGATCCAGAAGGCCCTCTCCGTCCTGCGCGAGGTCGGCAGCGAAAAGAAGCTTCTCGTCATCGAGCCCATTGAGACGGAGGCGGTCTAGATGCGGGACGTCAAGGTCTCCCTGGTGGGCTACGGCATAGTGGGCCACGGCGTGGTCGATGTCCTGAACAGAAAAAAGAAGATGATGAGGGACATGGGCCTCAACCTCAAGCTGATCAGCGTCACCGACCATACCGGCACCGTCCTGGCCGAAGAGGGCGTGGACGTCGACCGCATCCTGCCGGAGAGGACCCTGGCCAATGTGGCCACAGACAGCATGAAGGGCAAAGAGGCCATTGAGGCCATCCCATCCGACCTGGTGATCGAGGTCACTCCCACCAACATCGTGCACGGCCAGCCGGGGCTGGGGCACATGGAAGCAGCCCTCTCCAGCGGAAAGCACGTGGTGACATCCAACAAAGGCCCCCTGGTGGTGGCCTACAGCCGTCTCCAGAAGATGGCTGAGGATGCCGGAGTTATGCTCAAGTTCGAGGCCACAGTGGGCGGAACCATGCCCCTCATCAGCCTGGTGGAGAGGACCCTGGTGGGCAACACCATCTACGGCATCCGCGGCATATTCAACGGCACCTGCAACTACATCCTCACCCGCATGACCGAGGAGGGAATTCCCTACACCCACGCCCTCTCCGAGGCTCAGGACCTGGGAATCGCCGAGGCCGACCCAAGCTATGATGTGGAGGGCGTGGACACCGCCGGAAAGGTGGTCATACTGGCCAACTCCCTCTTCAATATGAACGTCAAGTACAGCGATGTGGATGTGACCGGCATCACCGGTGTCACGCCCGAGGCTTTAGCCCTGGCCAAGAAGAGAGGCTACGCCATCAAGCTGATCGGCGATGTGCCGGCCCTGACTGTTCGGCCCACGCTGGTCCCCCTGGACAGCCCCATAGCAGTCGCCGGAACACTGAACTCGGCTGCCATCTACACCGACCTGTCCGGCACCATAACCGTCTCCGGCCTGGGGGCAGGCTCCGTAGAGACCGCGTCCGCCATACTGACCGACATAGTCAGCATCTACAGAACCAAGCGCATAGACGCCATATTCTGAGGTCAGGCTGGAAGATCTCAATCAGGGAAATAAAAAAATGACCAGCTTCCTCGCCTTCGCCAGCCTCTGCACCAGGGTAGAAGCAGTCTCAGGCTCCCTGGAGAAGATCGACATGGTCGCAGCATTCCTGGGGGAGCTGGAGGAGGACGAGGAGCTGGCCATTGCCTCGCGCTTCATCATGGGCAGCGTCTTTTCCCCGGACCTCGACCTGGAACTGGGGGTCGGCCCCAGCATACTCTACGAGGGGCTCGCCCGCGCCTGCGGCTGCCCGGCAGGTCAGATATCCGAAATGCTGCGCGCTACGGGAGATCCGGGAGAGGTAGCCTGCCGCATAGTGGAGAAGAGAAGGCCGCTTGGCCTGGATGCATTCTTTGCCGTGAAGGGACCGGCAAGGGCGACAGGGCCAGCAGAGCCGACAGAGTCGGGGCAGGATGGAGTCGGCAATGCAGGACTGTCCATCAAAGAGGTCTACTCCAGATTTCTCTCCATAGCCCGCGCCTCAGGCAAGAAGAGCCAGGATATCAAGGTCAAGAACCTGCAATACCTCTTCTCCCAGGCTGGCCCCCTGGAGGCGCGCTATATCGCCCGCCTGGCCATCGAGGACATGAGGATCGGCGTTGGCGAGGGAGGACTGCGCGATGCCCTGGCAAAGGCATTTGCCGGCAAGGGTGCTGATCAGAATGCGGTGGAGAGGGCCTACAACCTGACCAACGACATGGGCCTGGTGGCAAAGAGCTCCCGGAGGGGCAGCCTGGCAGAGCTGTCGGTCATGATCAATCACCCCATCAAGATGATGCTGGCCCAGTTGGGTGAGAGCATCGAGGCGGCGCTGGGCGAGATCGGCACGGCAGCCGTGGAGTGGAAGTACGACGGGGCCAGAGTGCAGATCCACAAGGATGGGGAGAGCGTCCGCATCTTCTCCCGGAGGCTGGACAATGTCACTGCATCCCTGCCGGAGATTGTGCAGGCGGCAAAGTCCATCCGGGCGGAGAGCGCCATACTGGACGGCGAGGCGGTGGCAGTGGGCAACGACGGCCGGCCTCAGGCCTTCCAGCAGATCCTCAAGCGCTTCAGAAGGAAATACAATGTGGACAGGCTGGCAGCTCAAATCCCCCTGCGCCTCTTCCTCTTCGACATCATCTACCTCAACGGAGAAAGCCTGGTGGACCGGCCCCTCACGGAGAGAAGGGCTCTGCTGGAGGGCATTGGTGAGGAGCAAGTGCTGGCCGGCCAGATGCTCACCTCCAGCGTGGATGATGCAGAGCAGGCCTACCGGCAGGCGCTTATTGCCGGCCATGAGGGGCTCATTCTCAAGAATCCCCGGTCGGTCTACGCTCCCGGCAAAAGGGGCAAGAACTGGCTGAAGATCAAGCCGGTCATGGAGACCCTCGACCTGGCAGTGATCGGAGCCAAATGGGGTGAGGGCCGGAGGGCGAGCCTCTTCGGCTCCTACCGCCTCGCCTGCCGTGATGAGGCGACCGGCGGCTTGCTGGATGTGGGCTGGGTGGCCACGGGCATCAACGATGAGACACTCTCCGAGCTCACGGAAATTTTCAGGGAGCTGGTGATCTCCGAAAAGGGCATGGAGATGCAGATCAAGCCGGCGGTGATCCTCGAGGTGGCCTACGAGGAGATTCAGAAGAGCCCCAATTATTCGTCAGGATATGCCCTGCGCTTTCCCAGGCTGGTCCGGGTCAGAGACGACAAGTCCCTGGATGAGGCGGACGGCTTGCAGCGCATAACCTCCCTCTACCGGAGTCAGAGGGGCAGAGGCGATAGCTGATTTATAAACTTGAGAACTGGAGGATATGACGATGATGGAAAAGATGCTTGGCGATCTGAAGGACGACGACCTGCGTGTCCTTCTCTCCCGGGATGTGGGCATCTCGGATGTTCTTCCCGCTGTAAACGAGATCATCATGGAGATCGGCGAGAAGGGCGATGAAGCGCTCTTCAAATACACCGAGAAGTTTGAAGGGGCACGCCTCGATGACCTGCGGGTGAGCGAGGAGGAGATAGACGCCGCCTACGATCTGGTGGAGGAGAGGCTCCTGGAAGCCCTCTCCCAGGCAGCGGACAATATCTTTCAGTTTCACAATCAGCAAAAGGATCGGGAACTCTGGATGACGGAGGTCGCCCCCGGCGTCTCGGTGGGCCAGAAGGTGGTGCCCCTGGACTCTGTGGGGGCATATGTCCCCGGAGGCAGGGCCTCCTATCCCAGCTCTGCGCTGATGAACATCATTCCCGCCAAGGTGGCCGGCGTCTCCAGGATTGCCGTCTGCACGCCCCCCAAGGCGGACGGCTCGATCACGCCCCTGACCCTGGCGGCGGCTGACATGGCCGGAGCAGATGAGATCTACAAGCTGGGCGGGGCCCAGGCCATTGCCGCCATGGGCCTTGGCACAGAATCAATAGAGAGGGTGCAGAAGATCGTGGGGCCGGGAAATGTCTATGTCACAGCCGCCAAGATGCTCATGCGGGGCAGCGTGGAGATCGACTTTCCGGCGGGCCCCAGCGAGGTCCTCATCCTGGCAGACAGGACGGCGGATCCCGGCGTCATTGCCGCCGACATGATCGCCCAGGGTGAGCACGACCCCAAATCCATATCGGTCCTGGTTGCTCTGGACGACCTGCTGGCTGGCGCCGTGGTCGAGGAGCTGAAGATTCAGGCGGCAGGCGCAGCCCGCATGGAGATTGTGCAGCAGAGCCTGGATCATAGCGCCGTGCTGCTCGCCGCAGACCTGGATGAGGCCCTGGACTTCTGCAATGCCTTTGCTCCTGAGCACCTGGAGATCATCACCGCCGACCCCATGGGGGCCTTCCGCTCCATTCGCAACGCGGGAAGCGTCTTTTTGGGCCGGTACACTCCGGTGGCGGCAGGGGATTACGCCAGCGGCACCAATCACGTGCTCCCCACTTCCGGCTACGCGCGGACCTTCTCCGGGCTGAACGTCGACCACTTCACCAAGAAGATCTCCGTGCAGATGATCACCGACGAGGGGCTGCTCGGCCTGGAGGATACCATAACCACCCTGGCCGAGGCGGAGGGGCTGCGGGCTCATGCCGAGTCGGTGAGAAGGAGGCTGGAGCCGAAGTCCTGAGATCCGCCTCTTCGCCTAAAGGCTTAAATCGGCAGGGTCCAATTTATAGCTCCGGGAGTGAGTTGGATTATCAAATTTCAGATAAAGCCTGGAAGGGCGTGGGCTATTTTTCTATTTTTTTTGCTGATGCTCATTTGTATATCACCGACCGGGGCGACCCTGGACCCGCCGGCGTCAAGTACAACGGCCTCAAATGCCTCTGCTGAGAGGAGCACTATGCAAATCCTGGGAATTGACAAAGCATCCTTTCCCAAGATCGAGGTCAATCTATTCATCGATAAATTCTGTGCTCTCACCGGCAAGCTTGATGGGGCAAATTTCAAGGTCATCGAAGACGGCCAGGGTGTGGCCGTGGATAGCATCCGCTTCTCAGGAAATGCCTCTGGAGAGAAGCTCGACCTTGCCGTGGTCTTCGATGATACGGGCAGCATGAGCGGAGAGATTGCCGCCCTGAAATCCAGGGTCAAAGACCTGACCGGCTCACTGAGGGATTCGGGCATAAATTCATCCTATGCTCTGGTATCATTCAAGGACAGCGTCTCCGTCAAGACGGAATGGACGGGTGACGCCAACCTTTTCGAGAGAAAGGTCAATTCCCTGCAGCCGGAAGGGGGCGACGACGAGCCCGAACTGGCCCTGGATGCAATAGCGGCAGTGCTGGCTATGGGGAGTAGAGAAGGCGCCCGGAGGATCATAGTGGTAATAACCGACGCCCATGCCCACTATGAGAATGACAGCAGCTCATCCTCCATTTATGCAGAGGAAGAAATAAAAAGGAGCCTCAATGAGTCGGGAGCCACATTCATATTGGTCTCGCCGGCGTTTAAGACATCGAGCCGCTATGTGGACCTGAGGGATGTGGCCAACGACACCCAGGGGATATGGATAGATATCGACTCCGCAGAGTTCTCGGCTATACTGGAACAGATTCAGGCGATGCTCACCGGGTCATATGTGATAGAATACACATCTCCGCATCCGGCGCCTGGACAGAACCGGACGGTTTTGATTGCTGCGGACCGGCGGGGATGTGTGAGGGGCAGCATCAAAGGCTCCTATATCTCCCCGGGGAGCACTGCTGTTCTTCAGGCCTCGCCTTACTCATCCCGCCAGGTGCTGGAGCTGTCCATCTCCGGACGGCTCTTCTGGGACAGCAATGGCAACGCAGTGTTTGGCATACATGAGGAGGGCCTGGAGGGCTGGAAGGTCCGGCTGATGGACGGGCCGGACGGGTATTCGACAACCACAACCACGGATAGAGAAGGGTATTACAGCTTCACCGGGCTGGCTTCCGGAAACTACACTGTGGCTGCGGAATCAAAGGCGGGATGGACTGCCACAAATCGGAGAGGATTGAGCCATAGGATCGAGCTTGCCGGCGGACACCGGGCTGAGGTTGACTTTGGCTTCAAGCCCAGTGATTCGGATAACGGGTAGGCAGCTCGACAATGCTCCCGATCCCAAGAGATAGAAGGATAGTAATACCTGCTTTTGAGCCCCGCCACCTCCTCATAGATTACTTTGTAAAAAAATTTATATAGCTTTGATGCTATTTGACATCGATGCATATGAATACTGCCAGACTGATAGCTCTGTTCAGCCTTGCGATGTGCCTGACGTGTTTTTCCTCATGCGCCCAAGATGGCAGCATGAACGTCAATCCTGTCGCATCCGGCGTCCTGGAGGTCTCCGACCAGGTCAGCCACCTGGGTGATGTGAATACCAGTTTAATAAATAACAAAATATATGATGACTCCGGCATAGCAATATGGAAGGTCGTTCCTTCAATGGATGCTGCGGCATTTTATCTCACAGGCCTTGATTTCTATGCCATGATCGATGAGGAGAAGGGATCTCTATCGGTCCTCATAGATTCCAGCAACGAGAGCCAGGCTCTCCGGGGCATGATACCTTCATTGTACGGAGATGCAGAGTATTCCCTGAGCAAGAATCCCGACCCTGCTCACTACTGCTATGAGTACAATGAGACTAGGACCCTCATTGACTTTATCCTCAGGAATGAATTCAGCTCTCTGAAGGAATCGGGGGCTGTAAATGAGAATGCTACACTCAACATGACCCCGTCCTATGCCAGCAGCTTCACAGATAAGGTCAGTGTCATAGGATACTATATTGCGGCTGCCGAGTTTGACAATAACTACAATTGCTTCCATAACTGGCCCTGGGGAGAGGGCAAGGACGTTTGCCGCTATCATCCGGAGTTTCAAGGATGCGAATACACCGACGGCTGGGTGGACGTGGCATTTGACTTCAACCTGACGAATGCCAGCCGGTTCTATGCCTATGGCTCAGTATACAACGACAACTCCGAGGAGAGCAGATATGACTACAATTCCGCCACATGGCTGCACCAGATCAACTGGGGTGGCAAGGCAGATGTCAAATACGGTACGGGCTCTCTGCCTGCCAAAATTGAGCTATATGGGAGGAAGACCTGGTCGGTGACCAGCGCTCACACCTGGATGGCCATCGATGCTCAATCGGTTTCGGTCTCCGGCAGGCTCTTCGGACAGGGGCCCAGCTCTGTGAACAGAAGCGAGGACGTAGATGTACTCTCAACCTTTGCCCTGGAGAGGAAGGAGATCTCCTGGCCTGAGGAGCAGCCGGCAATGCGGGCCTTCATCGATATCAAGCCCGGCTCCTGCCCCAATCCCATCAATCTCAAAGAGAAGGGAGTTGTCTCTGTGGCCATTTTGGGCAGCAGCGACTTCAATGTCTCAGACATAGACCCCTCCAGCGTCAGCATGGGCCGGACAGGAATTGCTGATTTTGTATCCCCGTCCATCCGCTGGAGCCTGGAAGATGTTGCCACGCCGTTTTTGGAGGAGACATGCGCCTGCCATGATTTGAATGGAGACGGTATCCTCGACCTGGTGCTGAAATTCGAGGCCCAGTCTCTGGTCGGAGCTCTGGAGCTTGACAGGGTAGCCGGTGCAGAGATTCCTCTGACGCTGACGGGCCGGCTCAAAGAGGCGAATGGGGGAGCTGAATTTCAGGGGCAGGATTGCGTGAGAGTCCTGAAAAACAAGAAATAGGTATCGAAATGGTGGGAGGTGATAAGCCTCAATCCTTCCACCCTTTAATTTTTCAAAGCAAATTATTTATGATAAAAATGCATAACCTTTCGGCCATGTGCGCCACCTGTGGCTGCGGAATTGACCTGGGCAGCATGGAAGAGGTCTTTGCCAGGAACTACAGATGCAATGACTGCGGAAATGTCTTCAGGGGCTTCGGCTACAGATTAGAGTGCCCGCGATGCAAATCGAAGAATACAGGGATAGCGAAATGATTTCTTAGGTTTTTGGAGCGATCAAATTGACAGAACACCTCCTGGAAATGGCCAAAGCAAGGATTCGCATCAGAGACGGCAAGATTGAGGTCCTGACCGACCCCGGCATCAGGTGCTGTCCTCTTCGCCGGGATCTGTACGGCATTGAGGAGGAGAGCCGGAAGAGCGTGGCCGCTGTCCTGAACAAACACATGCAGGAGATGGGAATGTATGGCCCTGGGCGAATCCTGGAGCTGGATGATAAGCCGGTGAGCTTCGGCGCTTCCGAGATCCTGTCAGATGCCATGAGCGAGGGGCTGGTGGGTGCAGCAGTCGTCGTCTGCGACGGGGCGGGCACAGTCGTTGCCACCAGGCCGGACGTTCTGCAGGCCATCGGGGCGCACATGACCGGCCTGGTCAGCACCGAGCCCATTCCTGAGATCCAGAGTGGTCTGGAGGAGAGGGGCTGCCTTCTCCTGGACGGGCAGGCATCAGTTGATCAGTTGCGCGGCCTGGAGAAGGCGGCATCTGCAGGATACCGAAAGATCGCCATCACCGTCGCCGGTGCAGAGGCGGGGGACGGAGCCGCCCAGAAGCTGCGCCGCAGGAGCGAGGGCCTGGGCGTGCAGGCGGTCATCCTGGTGGTACACACCACCGGCATCACTTCCGAGCAGGCGGAGTCGATCGCAGAAAGCTGCGACCTGGTCTGGTCCTGCGCCTCAAAGGCGGTGCGGGATATCGCGGGCAAGAAGGCGCTGCTGCAAATAGGCATCGCCATCCCCGTCTTCGCACTGACCGACATGGGCAAACGCCTGATCCTGAACCGGGCGCAGCACTTCCAGGGGCAACTGGTGCTGCACCGGGCCGGCCTGCCCCTGGCTCCCCAGGGAAAGCAGCCGGAGCCGCTGATCTGATGAGATCACCTCTGGAGCTCGTTCCTGTGCGTCCTCTGTGAGCTCTGTGTCTCTGTGGTGGAAACGTCGTTAGCCACAGGATTAGCCAGTTGGTCGCCGCGGCCACAAGAGAGGCACTGAGCTAAAAGGCTCAGGATAGAAAGATGCAGCGCAAATGGATCTCAAAATAACAAGAAAAGATTTTGAAAGGGTGGCCGCCTAGCAGCAGCCGCAGCCCCCGTCTTTCACCGAGCCGTGGTGGTGATGGCAGTCGCTATGGTCGTGATCGCAACTGCTGTGGTCGTGCTCGCAGGAGTCGACATTTGCGCAGGCGCTGCATGAATCGACATTGTCCTCCGGGCCGCGAATGATAAAGCCTTTCTCTTCGCCATCGTCAATGTAATCGATTATGGTCTCGCTGAGAAGCTCGGCGTCATTTGGCTCCATGTGGACATTGATGCCCCTGCTCTCGAAGATTACGTCCCCTTCTTCAGGATTGCTCAGGCCCAGGCCGTAGGTCGCCCCAGATTGGTCCATGCCTGCCAGGAACATGCGCACTATCTTGCCCTCAACCAGGCTCTTTTTTATGGCATCGGCTGCCGCAGCGGTGATCTCAATCATGAATAGTACTCCGAACCTATTCATATTTAAATCATTATACCGGGTGCAGGCTTTATCATAGAGGAGCTACAAGAGATCCGTCATGGGCGTTGATTTGGGAGAGCTCTTCAAGAGGGAGAAGATCGAGATCAAGGACCTCTCCGGCAAATGGGTGGCTGCCGATGCCTTCAACACTCTCTATCAGTTCCTGGCCATCATCCGGCAGAAGGACGGCACGCCGCTCATGGACAGCCAGGGAACAGTGACATCGCATCTGTCCGGGCTGCTCTACAGGACTTCCAATCTGATGGAGGCAGGAGTCAAAGTGGCCTTTGTCTTCGACGGAAAGCCCTCTCCCCTCAAGGCCGGCACACTGGAGCAGAGGGATGACGCCCGGGAGAAAGCCGCTTCTGCCTGGGAGGAGGCGCGTGCGGCGGGGGAGGACGGCTTCAAGTATGCCCAGGCCGCCTCACGCATCAACTCAGCAATACTGGAGGATGGCAGGAGGCTCATCTCCGCTCTGGGGCTTCCCGTCATCCAGGCACCCTCCGAGGGTGAGGCTCAGGCAGCCCACATGGCAGCGAAGGGAGACGTCGACTATGCCGGCAGCCAGGATTACGATTCCCTGCTATTCGGCGCGCCCCGCGTTGTGAGAAACCTGGCCATCACCGGCAAGAGAAAGCTGCCCAAAAAGAGCATCTACGTTGACGTTCAGCCGGAGGTGATCGATCTCTGCCGCGGCCTCTCCGAGATCGGCATCACCCGAGAGCAGCTCGTCGACATCGGCATCATGTGCGGCACCGACTACAACTGCGGCCTCTCTCGCGTCGGCCCCAAGACGGCGCTCAAGCTGATCCGGGAGAAGGGAGACCTGGAGGCAGTGCTGGCGGAGAGGGATGAGAAGATCGATAATCTTCAGGTGATCAGAGACCTATTTCTGCATCCTGAGGTCACCGACAGCTATGAGATCAAGCTGAAAAAGCCCCGCGTGGATGAGATCGTCTCATTTCTGGTCGACGAAAGGGACTTTGACCGGGAGAGGGTCGAGAAGACTGCGGCCAAGATAGAGGAGGCATACAGGCGTGGACAGAGCACCCTCGACCGATGGTTATGATATCGATTGGAACCGTGCCCTCGAGCTCATCAAAAAGAGCGGAGCCTCCCGGATAGGCCTGCAGGCTCCGGAGGGGCTGAAGAGGGCGCTATTGGCCTTCGCTGCGAAAATAGAGGCAGAGACGGGTGCAGAGACGGTCATCTCCGGAGATCCCTGCTTTGGGGCCTGCGATATAGATCTCCAGCTCTGCCGGCAGGTGGATCTCATGCTTCATATCGGCCACGCAGATCTGGGGGACGGCGCCGCCCAAAACGTCATCTTTTTGGAGGCAGGCATGCAGGCGGACCTCTATGAGATCGCGGCAAAGGCCGCGGGATATCTCAGGGCCAGGACGGTGGGGGTGTGCACCACCATCCAGCATGTCCATAAGATTGATCAGGCCCTGCTGGCGCTCAAAGAGCAGGGCATGCGGGGCATTGTCGGGCCAGCCGGGGGAAGGATCAGGTATGCTGGACAGGTTCTGGGCTGCTCCTATGCCTCAGCGAAGGCGGTGGATGCAGAGGAGTATCTCTTCATAGGCACAGGGCGGTTTCATCCACTGGGCATCGCCCTGGCCACAGGAAAGAGGGTGGTGACTGCTGATCCCATCACCGGCGAGGTGGGAGAGATCGACACTGACCCCCTGCTGCGCCGCCGCTTCGCCGCCATCAGCCGGGCGGAGAATGCCGGCTGCTTCGCAGTTCTCGTCTCCAGCAAGCCGGGGCAGAAGAGGATGGGGCTCGCCAAAAGAATCAAGGCCATGGGAGAGGCAGCGGGGAGGCAGATGTTCCTGGTCTATCTGGACAACATCGAGCCGGACCGTCTGGTCAATCTGGGGGCGCAGGCAGCCGTCTGCACTGCCTGCCCCAGAGTGGCCCTGGATGATGCTGCAATGTACAAAATTCCGATTTTAACTCCACCCGAGTTTGAGATAATGCTCAAGGTGAGACGGTGGGAAGATTATATGTTCGATGAAATCCAGAATTGTGAGTGAGGGAACCATCATCGAATAAACCATCATTGATTGAATCAATATGAGGAGAGGATAGACTATGAAGGCAATTGGAATCGTAGGAAGCCCGCGAAAGAACGGCAACATCGATACTCTGGTTGAGAGCGTATTGGACGGAGCAAAAGAGGCAGGATATCAGACCACCAAATATAGACTGAATGAGATGAAGTACTCCGGCTGCCAGGGCTGCGACTACTGCAAGAGCCATGATACTTGCCGGCTGGACGATGACCTGTCCGGACTGCTCCGGGATATCGCCGATGCAGACGCCGTTGTCTTCGGCTCCCCCATCTACTTCTACCTCTTCACAGGCCAGTTCAAGCTCATGGAAGACAGGATGTATTCGTTCATCGACTCAGAATTCAAGTCGCGCATAAAGCCGGGGAAGAAGGCGGTTATAATCACCAGCCAGGGGGATCCCAACCTCAATGCATATGCAAAAGCGGCCGATGATTTTGCCGGGACTCTTAAGTTCTTGGGCTTCGATGTCCGGGAGATCATCCGCATGGATGACGGAGGCTCGAAGAGCGCTGCCAGGGAGAGCAGAGACCTCCAGGAGAAGGCCAGATCCGCGGGAAAGGCTCTTTGAGCGAGGCCTTGGGCATAAAGCCCGGGGCATAAATCCTCAGGCCAGAGTATGTGGAAACCATCCTCATTGCCCTCTTTTCCGGCGAGTTACCTTTGGTAGTTTCCATCCGTCTCCGTGCGTACTCTGTGTCCTCTGTGCCTCTGTGGTGAAAACGTCGTTAGCCATTGGTTACACCCAATAGCCACGAACGGCCACCACAGAGACACTAGAAGCGCACAGAGGACTCACAGAGACGAGGTGTCAATAATCCATAGGAAATAGCGAAGAGCCATTAATTTGTCTCATTGACCGCCGGGATAGCAGCCTGCACTGCATTTAGACTGATATCGCCTCCGATCTCATTGCCGGCGTTCTTTCCCGGCCAGTGGATCAGTCCCACCTCTGCCCCTTTTCTGGTGGCATTGCTCTCTCCGGCGCTGGGATCAGCGGCCCGGAAATTATTGATGCTGGTTGTGTAGGAGCTGGACGTCACATCTCCGGATGACATCTGGAAGGCAGGGCTGTCGAAGATCGAAGCCTTCAGGCGGCTCAGATCAACCGCATTGGGATTGCCCCAGACAAAATTGGGATCATTGGGATCGATTACTGTCCGGTTGACGCTTTTTTCGACTGTATCACGATTGGCATTTACTGCATCCGATGGCGACTGGGCAAGGGCTGGCACGATCAGCGCCGCTAAAATTGCGGCGGCTACAAAATTGGAGATCTTCATCAAATTTTACCACCATTTATCTTTTCTATTCTACTGTTCAGGCAATTCGCCTGGGGCTGGACCGCCCACAAGCATCTCATACCCCTGCAAGCTCTCCCCAGATGCTTGCAGAGGATTCACTTCCTTCTTATTCATCTATGATTATATCTCTTGCGGTATTCTAAGATATGCTGCATGGATCTGCTAAATTGCTAATGTTGCTCCACATATTCATAATGCCGGTATCCCTGACCATCCACTCCAGACAGGATGAACTCCCCTCCGGGCTTTCTGATGCTCTCTGCCGCTTTTCCCTCGTGAAGCCTCTCGTAGTCGGCCAGCGATATCTCCTGCCTCCCCCCCAGCCGCTGCAAGAGCTCCAGCCCTGCCAAATTCCTTGCCGCCGGCTGGACGATTGCCGAAAAGAACAGGGCAGAGCAGCCGCTCCCGTAGGCCGCAAATCCGAGCCGCTCTCCGTTTTTCAGCTTCTCTGCCTCCATGAGGCTGGCCAGGCCCAGATATATCGATCCTGTGTAGATGTTTCCCACCTGCCGGGATAGAAGGCCCGTATCCTTCACCTTGGCCTCGAACGCCTGCAAAAAGGCACGGCTCTTGGAGAAGCGCCGGGAATAGTCGGCCCTGGCGGCATCAAGCTTCGCAGGATCCTTGAAGCCCTCCGCCTTCTCCGCCTGCGGCTCGCTGCCTATCTCGGCCTCGACCGCCTGCCGGCGGGTGGGGCTCTTCTTCCAGTCATGCCTGAATATGGCTGCTGAGGCGTATTCGATCATCCTGGGATAGGGGATGTGAAAGAGGAGGTGATCGAAGAAATCGGTGACTGCCTGATCTGATGAAGTGCGAATGATCCCTCGCCTGCTGGCCTTTGCGATAAAGGAGTCGAAGGCCCCCTGCACGGCATCCATGTAGCACTGATTGCTGTGCTTTCCGTTGACCACGGCAGTCGTGCATCCCATGGGCCGGAAGAAATCGTTTTCATTCCTGGAAAAGGCTCCGTAGATCTGCTCCATGGCTAGAAGCCTGGGATTTGCCTTGACCAGCAGGGCCACGCTGCCGGCTCCCTGGGTGTACTCTCCCGGCGAGCAGAGGGGATACCGGGCGATGTCTGATGCAATGACCACACCAACCCTGGGCTTCTCTTCACCTTCAATTGCCTGCTCTGCTGCCAGCCAGTAGCAGAGGCTCTCCAGGGCGAATGTGGTGCCTATGCAGGCCGCCTTGAACTCGACCGTCTCGCACTCCTGAAATGTGCCCCTGCCGTAGACCTGCTCCATCATGCCTATGACATATGTTCCCAGTGCCTTGGCCTCATCCGGAGCTGATTCTGTGCCCACGTATATCTTGCCTATCTCCTCTGGCCTGGTGCCGGAGCGCTTCATGAGATCCAGCAGAGCATTGGCGGCCATGGTGGCAGCGTCCTCATGGGCGTCGGCAACTGCCATCCTCTCAATTCCAATGCCTTTGAGCAGTTTGCCGGGATCTATGCCCCTCTTCCGGGAAAATTCTCCCTCCAGGGGAAGGTAGAGCCCCGGCACATAAACTGATATGTCGTCGATCCCCACCTTGTGGCCGGTGGCAGGTGCCTCTTTATCATTCCCAGCTTTTGATTCACTCATGAACTTCGCCCCTATCAATCTCTTTGCATCCAATTTTCTGGACTGGCAATTTCTGTATAGCGGTTTTCAGTCTTGGAAAGTGCAGCAGAATATTATTTCAGGTTTGCGCTGGCATGGCCGGCAGAATATGAGCAAAATATATCAATGTGGAGCGCCAATAGTAAATAGAATTTTAGGGGTGAGGGCATATGACCGATGGAGATGTATACAAAGTAATAGAGCTGGTCGGGACATCGAAAACAAGCTGGGAAGACGCTGTGAAGGCGGTTGTAGACCGGGCCACCAAGACGCTGCGGGACCTTAGAATCGCCGAGGTCAAGGAACTTGACGTCAGACTGGAGAACGGAAAGATCGCCGAATACAGGGCAAAGGTCAGGCTCTCCTTCAAGTACGAGGGTGAAGACTGAAGAGTGCTCAGCGCAGTTCCTACTGCGGCAAGGATAATTGAATCACTTTTTTTCGAGCCTAATCTCAAAGAGCCTGGGCCATAGCTTTCCTGTGACGAGCAGTGTATCATTTTCTGCATTGTAGGCAATGCCGTTAAGCACATCCACATTCTCTGCAGAGATATTCTCCCTCTGCAAAATTCCCTGCAGGTCTATCATGCCTGTAGCCTGCCCGCTCTGCCGGGATATGATTGCAATCCTGTCGGTCTTCCAGATATTGGCAAATATGGAGCCGTTGATGTATTCCAGCTCATTTAGGAGCCTCAGAGGCTTTCCGACGCAGGTAGCATTGATCCGTCCCGTCTCAGCATAGCTCTCCGGGTCCAGGATATGAAGGGTATCCGTGCCGTCGCTCATGATGAGGCTCTCATTGTCTGCGGTAAGACCCCAGCCTTCAGTATCGTACCTGAAGCTGTCGATCCTGGTGAAATTGTCTCTTCCGTAGACCAGTCCCAATCCCGACCTCCAGGTCAATTGAATTATCCTCTCTCCCCAGAGGGCCACTCCCTCTCCGAAGAAGCCATTATCCAGGTGGATCTGCTGCAATGCCCTGCCCGTCTGCAAGTCCAGGCGCGAGAGCGTCGACCGGCCGTATAGCCCGGTTCCCTCGTAGAGAAAGCTGCCGTCATAGGCCAGGCCCTGGGTGAATGCCTGGCTGCTGTGGGGATAGACGTTTACGATCTCATATTCCAGTAAAGGGATAGAGGCCCGTACTTCATCTGCTGCCTGGCCGCCTCCTCCCGCCTGGCCGCTCCCCAGACCGGCCTTCTCGACAGCCTCCCGCCCGCTCGCCGCAGGCAGAAGAAGCAGTGCTATAGAAAGCAATGCAGTAATGACAATAAGCGCTGATAGCCGGAAGTAGCCATTTATGTTTATCATGGGACTGGAGAGACTGATGGGCTTAATATCTGAAATATTTTGCGCCCATCAGCCTCCGCTCACAAAGTAAATGCCCAGGGCAACTGCGAGAAAGGATATGCCCTTCTGCATCAGTGAGTTCCAGTCAGTGCTCTCGTTCAATGATTTGGCCAGCTTGGGGGTTATGATTCCGAGCCCCAGTATGAGCAGCACAGTGAGAATGGGCTGAAGAGCTCCCACGCTGCTGACCAGTGTGACTGATCCGATGGCATAGGCGAATATGAAGAAGATTATTCCCAGGAACTGGAAGGTCTCTTCTGATATCAGGGCTCCCACGGCCATTCCACCCTGCTTGAAGAAGCCGGTGACCTCGCTTCGCACAGAGCCGACGAGCAGCATGGGAAGAACTGCCATCAAGCCGCCCAGGGAGGTCCAGATGTAGAGGTTCCACTCGTCTATGGACACGAGCAGGACCTTCAGAGCTATGAAGTAGGCCGCAGTCAGCACCCAGTAAGAGAGGAAGGGTTTGATGGCCGGTGAGATGGCATTGCCTGGCTTGCTTAATAAGCCATTGTTATGCAAAGGATCACTATATAAACCATTGCATCCAGATTCGCTTTTTTTATAAGAGATCAGCACAGTGCCCAGGAGGAGCAGCAGGCCTCCGGCGCAGTGTTTCAGCTCTAAAACCTCCCCCAGGAGCAGCACTGATCCTATGAAGACGAAGACAAGATATATGTACTCCAGCGCAGAAACTTTAGAAACTTCTTCGGTCTGTAGGGCTTTCGTGTAATAGAAGGAGGGAAATACCTGCAGGCTGCCAAAGAGCATGGCTATAACTGATTGAGGGTAGACAAAGTCGGCTCCTGCTATCAATAAAACAGGTATGGTGAATATCTGAGAGGCCAGTACCTGGCATACGATATATGCTTTGGAGTCTTCGGCATAGCCGCTGAGGAGGAGCTTGTCCAGTACTCCCGCTATGGAAAAGAATACTGTACCAAGTAATGCTAATATGAGCCAATCCAATAATAACCCTCCTTGAAAGACTGCTTTTGTGGACTGCATCATCGCTTTTTGAGCAGCCATCTAACAGTTTATTTTAATCAATTATGTATTTGAAGATCTACTAATTATACTTATCTATCATACTTATTAGAAGATCTTATTGTATTTCCTTAGGTTTTATACATTCGATGTTTAAATAATATTCGCAGGCTCCTATGAGATATTTTTAAATGCGCATTTAATTTTTTATCAAAAAGTAGACTTCGCGATCTATTTAACCCTAACATAATTTAAAAAAATTCTCAAAGGGACGATTGAACGGAGGGTGGGCAAAAGTCGAGGTAACGGAGGGAGTAGAATAGCTCAACTTTTGCCATGAGGTATTTACGTCAATCAACGAATATATACTTTTCGGTTAAAGTCTATAGACGTAAAAGAATTTCTTCGGTCGGTTGATCCCATCACATTCGCCCCGCGCATTCCTCGACCTTATCATCTCCTGGGGCGGACAGTATCATATGGACTTAGAGCTGCATCCGGCTGTCACACTGGCAGGCAGGGCCTTTCACATCCTCGTCTGCCCATTGCAGATGTTCGCCGAGTCGCTGAACAGTCATCTCGATCTGCAGAGGCTATGCGTCCTGTACGTCTGCGGGAACTACTCCCGCGTCCTGAGCAGCCTGGACAGGAGCATCACATCCATGCAGGTGAGGAGGGCTTTTACAGCCTTTCAGCTCATGACGGTGCTTGAGGAGTGCCGCCACACCCTGCTCATCATAGAGCACGACCCTCTGCTTTACGAGGACGCAGAGGAGATGGTGGAGTATGTGGCACGGGCCATGAGGGAGGCGTCCAGGAGCTGCACAGTGCTGCTCTACTCGCCTGCCTCAGATCCGTTTCTGGAGGTTATGACCGATTATGCCGACAGAGTATTTTACTTTTCAAAGGGGCCAGGCGCTCCGCCGAGGCCTTCTGCAAAGAGCAGCAAAAAAACGCAGACAATCCCGGCAGACCAGACCACCCTGGAGGCCTTCTGATGGGCCGGAGCTTTGAGAGCGTGCGCATGGGTGTGCGGGAGGTCTCGGCTCGCTGGGCCAGAGCGGGAAGGGCCATGAAAAAGGAGGAGCAGGGTTATGCCGAGGAGCTGGCCCTGATGGCCAAAAAGCACTCCAGCGAGGCATTTTATGCCCTGGACGATCCACTGGAGGCAGCGGTATTCTCAGTGCTGATTGAAATGCTGAAGGCCAGGGCGGAGGAGGTCAAAGAATAAATTGAAAAAAAGAAGCTCCAAGGCATTCGAGAGCGCCCTGAATTCCGATGTTATGGAGTTGACACTCTATGATCGATTCGCAAGCGATACCTGATCAGGTGCAGAGCCTCCTCGAGAGGATCAGGAGGCTGGAGGATGCTGATAACGGCGGCTGGATATCGGCGGTGGAGGAGCGGTGGACCTTCGCCTCTGCGGATGATCCGACGTTCACCCTCAACGTCTCCGGGGAGTTTTCCTGGAAGTACTGCAAGGGGCAGAGGGTGAGGCTGCAGCAGGGCTCTCTCAAGTACTTCATCATAACCGGCGTGGGCTATGCTTCGGGCAGTACTGTTCTGACGCTCTACGGGGGCACGGACTACGACCTGGCCAGCTCGCCCATAATCGAGCCCTACTTCTCGGCGGCCAAAGCTCCCTTCGGCTTTCCCCTGGATGAAAGCAAAATTAAAAGGAAATCGCTGGGTATATAAATGCCATATTTTCGGGACTCTACACAGCGCGTTGGCCCGGCTCCCGCTCGGTGGTAGTGACGGAGGCGCACTCATTCGCCGTGCGGGCTGCCCCGCCCCCTCTCCGGGGGACGATTCGCAGAGCTTAGAAGACTCCGGGCAGGACGGTCTCCGCTGGCATGTAGCTTCCCGGCGGGAGGTCGTGGCCGGCGGTCCGGGGGCAT
>CAYQKI010000020.1:0-24295 GCA_964418105.1 uncultured Methanotrichaceae archaeon
TCATGAGGCAGTCGTTAGCCCCGTCGCCCACGGCCACGATGCTGTCCGGGCTGATGTTCTCCATCTTCGCCAGCCGGAAGACTATGCCCCCCTTGGCCTCGGCATCGATGATCTCGCCCTTGATCTCGCCTGTGACAACTCCGTCCTTTATCTCCAGCTCATTGGCAAAGGTGTAATCGAATCCCAGACGCTGCTTGAGAACGTCCGTAAAATAGGTGAATCCGCCGCTTATCAGCGCAATCTTGTAGCCCATGTGCTTTAAGTGGTGGAGCAGCTCCTCCGAGCCGGGGGTGAGCACCAGATCGGAGGCAATGGCCTGCAGAGTGCTCTCCGGCATTCCGCGGAGCAGTCTCACCCTCTGGCGAAGGGACTCCTTGAAGTCCATCTCCCCGTTCATGGCCTTCTCAGTGATGGCCCTGACCTGCTCGTCCACTCCCGCAAATCCCGCCAGCTTGTTGATGATCTCAAAGTCGACGATGGTCATGTCCATGTCGAATACTATCAGCCTCTTCTCCTTCCTGGCTCTTCCCAGGTCCTGGATGACCACATCCAGGCCGAGCAGTTCGCACTCCTTCTTGAGCCGGGCCTTGCAATCATCGCTATTATCATTAACATTATTATTAGCTTCTTCATTGCAGTCGGCAAAGTCCATGAGAAACTCGATGGAGATCAGGTCGCCCCGGGCTGTGACCGATGCCCTTTCGATGTTTATCCTGTTCCTGGAGGCAAGGCCCGACACATCGCGTATGATCCCTACTCTGTCTTTGGCCAGAATGGTGACCACGTAGAGGCTCTTTTGGGAGCGCCTCCGGCCCCGCAGCTCTCCCGCAGGCAGAAATCCGAACTGCACGCCAAGAGCTCCCGCCTTTGCTCTGAGCCATGACTCCATCTCGGCTGCAGAGAGCCTCGCCCCGGAAAAGTCGGCCACGACCGTCATGACGAAGATCCCCTGCATCACCTTCTGGTCCATGTCCACGATGTTCACATTCTGCCGGGCAGGCTCATCCAGTATATCGGATATGAGCCCCGGCCTGTCCCTGCCTATGAAGGAGATGACCCAGAGATCGTCGTTCAGCTTGCCCATGCCCCCTTTTTCCGCGGATGCATCGAGGGACAAGCTGGCAATTCAAGCCTAAATACTTTTTCAGCCCAGACGCCCGACCGCACTACGCCCATGTAGTAAAAGCAAAGGTTATGTGTCGAGAAGGGCTAGATTATGGCATGCACATCTCTCAGATGCTCATTGGCGGCTCTGCCGTTCCCTCTCTTTCAGGAAAGCTTGACACCATATTCAATCCAGCCAGCGGCGAGCCAGTGGCCCGCGTAGCCGCAGGCGGCCGGGAGGAGGCCCGACTGGCCCTGGAGGCGGCGAAGAGGGCCTTTCCCGTCTGGTCTGCCCTGCCGGCGGCAAAGCGGGGTGATGTCCTGCACCAAGCAGCAACTCTGGTGCGGCAGAGGGCGGAGGAGATCGCCCGGCTGCTGACCCTGGAGCAGGGAAAGCCCCTAAAGAATGCCAGGATGGAGATGCTCTCCTCTGCAGACGTCCTGGACTACTATGCCGAGGAGGGCAAGAGAAATTTCGGCGAGTGGCTGGCCGGGCCACACAGCCGGAGCATTGTGCTGCGGCAGCCCATCGGCGTCGCCGCCCTCATCACCCCCTGGAACTATCCTGTGGACCTTCTGGCCTGGAAGGTCGGGCCCTGCCTGGCGGCAGGCTGCACATTCGTGGCCAAGCCGCCCAGCCTCGCCCCCCTGGCAGCCACGGAGTTTGTGAGGGCAGTGAGCGAAGCAGGCCTGCCGCCGGGCGCGGCCAACGTGGTGCACGGGCCGGGGGCTACAACTGGGGCGGAGCTGGTGGAAAGCCCTATCTCCAGAAAGATCGCCTTCACGGGAGAGACGGGGACGGGCCGGGCCATCATGGCCGCCGCAGCAGCGCACATCAAGCGGGTCTCGCTGGAGCTGGGCGGCCAGTCGCCCTTCATAGTCTGCGCCGACGCCGACCTGGTGGCAGCCGCCGCCTCCGCCGCCCAGAGGGCTTTTTCCAACATGGGCCAGATCTGCATCAGCGTCAACCGGGTCTACGTGGCTGAGTCTGTGGCTGAGGAATTCACAGAAGAGCTCGTCCGCCGGGCGGAGAGGTTTAAGATCGGCGACGGCCTGCAGCCGGATGTGGACCTGGGGCCCATGTTCAGCGGCGCTCAGCGAGAGAAGACTAAAGAGCACGTGGCTGATGCCCTGGGCCGGGGGGCGGAGCTGCTCACAGGCGGCAGCGAGCCGGAGGGTGATGAATTCAGCAAGGGCTTCTTCTTCCGGCCCACAGTTCTCGACCGGGCCGACCACAGCATGAGGGTCATGCGGGAGGAGACCTTCGGGCCGGTGGCCCCGATAATGAAGTTTAAGACTGTCCAGGAGGCCGTGGCCCTGGCCAACGACACCGATTACGGCCTGGCAGCCTATGTCTACACCAGCAACCTCAAGACAGCCCTTCAGGTGGCCGAGGGGCTGGAGGCGGGGGGGATCGGTGTGAATGTAAACAACGTGGTGGACATGCATGCTCCCTTCGGGGGCTGGAAGGAGAGCGGCCTGGGCCGGGAGCTGGGACACTTTGGGCTGGACGGCTACCTGGAGGTCAAGCACATCCGTCTGGGTATGTGATCTAAAAAGTCCCCTGTGCGAAAGAAATAAGGCAGACCAATTGAAAATACCGGACTGCATCAGATGCGGGATTAGGAGGGCACATCATGGACATTTCGCTCGGAGACGAAGAGATATTTCGTCTGCTTCCTTTAATGGATATGGAAAAAGCGCGTGAAAAAGCATGGGATAAGAAGACAACCGTCTTTGGCAGCGGACTGACCGGCCTCTTATCCCGGCCCAAGGCTGAAGAAGTGCAGTTGACTTATAGCGAATGCCGCTATGAGCCCTTCTGGCATATCGTTTGCCACGTATACTATGAATACGAGCGCAGGCGAAATTATGCAGTCCCGGTCATCGCCCCTGAGGTCAAGAAAGTCACCATCAACGGAACCGATTATCAAGTGACAGAAAAGCCGCATCAATTCACCATCGACGGCGTGGAGCACTGCATTGAGGAGTCAGGCAGCGAAATCGTATTTGACGCCGTGCGCGGCCAGCAGAAGGAATGGAAGAATTACCTGCGTTACGAAAAAGAGGTCGTATCTGATCTTGCCAGGCCAGCTCCTGAGGGAAATATCGTTGTTCAGCCGGAGATGCATGCCAGTGCTGCCGTGCGTCAGGTTCTGGCATCGATGCTCCGTCCAATTCAGGCTGATATAATACATGCCGAACGGGTGGACATAGAGAGAGTAGATTTGTATTTCAGGCCAGTATATGCCTTTGAATATAAATGGATGACCAAGGGCAAGACTGCTGTGGCCGAATTCGACGGACTGACCGGGGCAATGACCACCGGCGGGACCACACTGCGACAGCAGGTTGAGAAGATTGTAACCCGTGATCTGATCTTCGACGTGGGGGCCATGGGAGCCAATTTATTGATGCCTGGAAGCGGGATTGCAGTTAGGATGGCCAAGGCCGTGGTAAATTCTCCGCACGGCCAAAAATGAAGCCACCATGACGACATTGATGAGATGCGCTCGCCTGATGGAGTCATGCTTTGTGCACTGCCACCCAGCGGAAGAAAATCTTCTTGACCAGTTCGGCGGCTGCTATGTAAATTCCCACAATGACGGCAATGGCGATCAGAAAATGGCCGGGCATTTCTGTGAAGCCAAAGGGCTCAGACAGCGGGCTGTATGGCAGGATGAGAGCAAGAAGTGCCGCCAGGAGCGTCACAGCCGTCAATAGGGGGGCGAGCCGGGACAGGAGGAATGGCCTTCTGGTGCGGATGACCAGCACAACCAAGGAGGCTGAAACCACCGATTCGATAAACCAGCCGGTCCTGAACTGATCCACATTGGCATGCAAGAGCAATAGCAGCACTCCAAATGTCAGGAAGTCGAATAGAGAGCTGAGCAGGCCGAAGGTCATCATGAAGTTCCTGATGAATCCGATTGACCATCGCCTCGGGGACGATACCATTTCCGGATCTACTCTGTCGCTGGCAATGGTCATCTCGGGAAGGTCGGTGAGGAGATTGGTGAGCAAGACCTGGGTGGGCAGAAGCGGAAGGAAGGGAAGGAAAAGGGAAAGCAGGGCCATGCTGAACATGTTTCCGAAGTTGGCGGACGTTGCCATGAAGACGTACTTCATGGTGTTGGAGAAGGTCTTTCTTCCTTCTATGACGCCCTGCCTCAGCACACTGAGATCCTTTTCCAGGAGGACAATGTCTGCTGCCTCCTTGGCCACGTCCACGGCGCCCTCTACAGACAGTCCGATATCGGCAGCGTGAAGGGCGGAGGCGTCGTTGATGCCGTCGCCCATGTAGCCCACCACGCACCCGCTCTTCCTCAAAGCCAGGATGAGCCTCTCCTTCTGGTTCGGCTCCACCTCGGCAAAGACATCGATACCGGTAACCAACTTTTGCAGGGCCTCGCTGCTCTCCCGGCTGATCTCCGCACCTGTCAGGACCCTGTCCCTCTCTAGGCCCAATTGCCTGCTGATGCTGGCTGCTACAAGGCGGTTGTCGCCGGTGATAATCTTCAGTTTGATTCCCAACTGGCTCAGGTCGTGAATGGTCTGGACAATGCCCTCCTTGAGCGGATCGAAGAAGACCAGAAATCCCAGGAACGTCATATCCATTTCATCTGCCGAGCCGAGGTGGTCCCCCTCAGCCGCCTTTTTGGCCATCCCCAAAACTCTGAATCCCTGGCTGCTGAGCGTCTGGAATCTTGCCAGTATCCGCTCTCTGACCAGGGAGATATCGACAACCTCCCCGTCCTGAATGGCAGACGTACAGACATCCAGGACACTGGCCAGAGCTCCTTTGGTTATGATAATATTTCCTCGGCCCGATGATGCCAGAATGCTCAAACGCTTGCGTATGAAGTCATGCTAATCGGCTTTGTCCTGCTGCGAAAGGTGAAGATACTGCCCTATAATCAATCTTAATACGCAAGAGCGCAGATGAGTTCATCGTACTCTTTGTCCAAGGAGGTCTGTTAGCATGACGCATCAATTGGAGAGCAGTAAGGTGAAGAGGGTTCTGACCTATCGCTGGGCGGTCTTTGGCATCCTCGCTGCCGCCTACTTCCTGGTCTACTTTCACAGGGTCTCCACAGCCGTGGTCTCCTCCGACCTCCAATTGGCCTTCGGCGTGGGGGCGGCCTCAATAGCGTGGCTCAGCTCCGCATACTTCTATGCCTACACTGTGATGCAACTGCCCTCCGGCCTGCTGACGGACAGTTGGGGGCCGCGCCGCACGGTGAGCAGCTTCATACTCCTGGCCGCCGCGGGGGCCATTCTGACCGGCATGGCCTCAAGCTTCCAGACGGTCGTCTTCGGGCGGCTGCTCATCGGCATAGGCGCGGCCATGGTCTACATCCCCCTCATGAAGATCCTGGCCAATTGGTATCGAAGGAACGAGTTTGCCTCCCTCTCCGGCATCCTCCTGGCCGTGGGCAACATCGGGGCTCTGTCCGCCGCCGGGCCGCTGGCCTGGCTGACTGATGCCTTCGGCTGGCAGCAGGTCTTTCTCATGCTGGGGGCGGCCACCATCCTGCTGGCGGCAGCCGGCTGGGCTGTAGTCAGAGACAGCCCATCGCAGATGGGGCTGCCGTCCATCCAGGAGATCGAGGACGCGGAGATGGGATGGGCAGGCGGCTTGAACGTGTCAGGCCCGAGTGGCAGGGCGGAGTCGCCTGGTGAGGCAAATCCGGCGGGCAAGATCCCCATGAAAGAGGCCCTGAGGATGACCTTCGGCTCCGGCAGGAGGTTCTTGCCGCTTGCAATCTGGTTTTTCTTCCTGTACGGCAGCATCATGGTCTATCAGGGGCTGTGGGCCGGGCCGTTCTACCAGGACGTCCTGGGCTGGGACAGGGCCAGGTCGGGGCTGGTGCTGACATTCATCGGCCTGGGGATGATCTTCGGCTGCCCCACAGCCGGATACATCTCCGATAAGGTTTTAAGGTCGCGCAGAAAGGTTCTTGTCATCGGTGCCCTGGTGTATACCGTCATCTGGGGTGTCATATGGGCGGCAGCCGGGCAGATCGAGAGCACGCAGGCCTACATGGCCATCAACTTCGCCTTCGGATTCTTCGGCGGCTTCTTCGTGGTGGGCTTCGCCCAGGTCAAGGAGCTGTTTCCCCTGAGCATCGTAGGCACCAGCACCGCCGCCCTAAACATCTTTCCCTTCGCCGGCGGGGCGGTGCTGCAGCAGGTGTCGGGGCTGATGCTCTCCGACAGGTCACTGGAGGCGTACCAGGGGCTGTGGCTGTTCATGCTGCTCTGCGCGGGAGTGGCGACGGTGGCGGCGGCGATGTCGGTGGAGAAAGAAGACAGGTAGCGGATGGATCTGGGATATATGGGCGCGAATAATTCGCGTACTACTGATAACCACAAAGAGCACAAAGCGCACAAAGAACTCACAAAGAAGGATTTTTCATACCATTTGAATTATCCAGGTTTGCTTACGAAGATCCCTGGCTTCAGCAAATCCTCGAATTTTCTTTTAATCTCCGAGAATTCTTCATCGCTGATGGGGCATGATTCAACTTTATGGTCGCTCCACCAGTCGAATTTGGCTTCATTGAGAAGGCTGATGAGCAGGGCGTGAGTCTCAAACCAGTCGTAGTCTATGCCCTGCTCATTCAGCGCTTTTGTGAACTGGGGGCAGACATATGCTATGCATTTGGGCGTCTTGTGTGTATCGAGAATGCAGCCCTTTTCGCTTGAATAGGGGCAGCCTCCTGTCAAATCGCCCGTGCCGTAAATCCGCAGCCTCTCTGCATCCAGCTCCCTGCACCCGCAGTATTTTTTGGGATATTCAACCACATTTTCGTTGCAGCAGCCGCTGCAATTCAGGCCGAAATTATCCTTGCAAAAGCCTGTCTGCTCAAAAAAGTCATGAAGCAATGACTCCATCTCCAGATACCTGGCCAGGGCCTTGCTTGAAACGGGCGTGATATTCTCTGACATGGTATTTTATCAGTGGTGATTTGAAACTAATAAATATTTCCATAAATAATCAGCATCATCTACTTTTTATTCATCAGTGCTAAAGCAGCCAGCCCCGAGGATCCCGCTCCGAATAGAAACGCCGCCTCCGGCCCCCAGGTGCTCCAGATGATCCCGGCCAGCAGGCTCGAGGCGATGGCCGCCACACCTACGGCTCCGTAGTAGATCCCCAGAGAGCTGGCGCGCAGGCCGGCAGGCGAGAGGTCCGAGACATAGGCCTTCTCCGAGCCTTCCACCAGAGCATAGACCAGGCCGTAGAGGGCGAAGAGCACCACCAGGACCGCCGGGCTGGAGACAAATGCAAATCCGAGGGCGGTGGCGGCGAAGAGCGCATAGCCCAGGACAAGAATCTTCCTCCTGCCCACATGGTCCGACCAGATCCCTACAGGCATGGCGAAGATGGCGTAGACGAGGTTAAAGAGCACATAGAGCAGCAGGGGCGCGGCCACTGCCATGGCTCCTGAGAATAGCTCCTGGGCGCGCAGGATGAAGAACATGTAGCTGAAGTTGCCGGCGGCAAACAGGCATGCCACGGCCAGAAAGCCCTTCAGCTCGGAGGATAATCCGGACAGCTTCAGCTCTGCCTGGCAGGCCGGAGCGGAATAGCTCTCCCTCACCCGGCTGAAGGGCAGCAGTGCCAGCACCGACATCAACCCCGCGACAAGGAAGATTGAAGTGTAGGAGAGGCCCTCCTGCCAGAGCAGGTAGGCGAGCAGAGATCCTATCACAGCTCCCGCCGAGTCCATGGCCCGGTGCAACCCGAATCCCCGCCCCCGCTGCTCTGCAGACGCCGACTCCGATATCATGGCGTCCCTCGGCGCGGATCGAATCCCCTTGCCGCTCCTCTCCAGTATCTTGAATAGGAAGACGTGCTGCCAGGCCGATGCGGCGGGCAGCAAGAGCTTTCCCAGAGCAGAGAGCGCATAGCCGGCCACCACCAGGGGCTTTCGCCTGCCCAGGCGGTCCGACCAGCACCCGGAAAATATCTTGAGTATGCTGGGCAGCCCGTCGCTGATGCCTCCGATCAGCCCCACTGCCATGCCTCCCGCCCCCAGGGAGGAGATGAAGAGGGGCAGCACCGGCTGAATGATCTCACTGCTGATGTCGTTAAGCAGGCTCACGAATCCTAATAATAGTATATTTCTGCCCGCCTTGGGATCTGTTTCGGACACGGGGAGATCATCTCAGAACTTCATAACTAATCAAATGGTAGCAATGTTCTTCCCACGTCCTTATGAAATTTATTCTTTGCCTCTGTGGTTTAGTTAGTAAGTTGGCATAGTTGAGCCTACTGTTATCGAACAAAACCACAAAGACACAGAGGCAGAGAGGCGACTTAAGGGGTCTGATGAAATGATGCTTCTTATCTTCTTGCACCCCGGCCCATCCCCGATACCGCCGGCAGCAGGCTCGCCGCCTCATCCGGCGTCAGCTCCTCCGGCCTTCTCTCCAATAGCTCTGCGTCCAGTTCCGCCAGCGCCTCCCGCCCGGCTCCCAGGGAGGCGAGCCCCTTCTTGACCTTCTTCCTCCGGTTGTTGAACAGCCCCTCGGCGAGCCTGATGAATGCCGCCGGATCGCCCGGCGGCCTGTCCTGGCGGGGTGTGAGCCGCACAATGGCCGAGTCCACCTGGGGCACAGGCCGGAAGGCCATCTTGGAGACAGTCTCCATAACCTCAATATCGCAGAAAAAGCCGGTCGTCATGGCCAGCCTGCCGTACCTTTCGCTCCCTGGAGCCGCGGCCATGCGCCTGGCAAACTCCTTCTGAAACATCAGAACCGCCAGGTCGAAGGGCCGGGAGAGGAGGCGGTAGGTGATGGGAGAGGATATCTGGTAAGGCAGGTTGGACACGATCTTGTTATAGCCCGGCAGCTTGGCCTTCATGGCGTCGGCGTTTATGACTTCGACATGGCCGAGGCCGTCAGCCTCTCCGGCAGCCCCGCAGAATCTCTGGCAGAGAGATGCCGCCAGCTCGCCGTCAATCTCCACGGCATAGACCCGCCCGGCCCTCGCTGCCAGGGCGGCGGTGAGGCTGCCCGTGCCCGGCCCGATCTCAAGCACACGGTCCTCGCGACCCAAGTCGGCATAGCCGGCAATGCGCTCGATCACGCTGCCGTCCATGAGAAAATGCTGTCCGAGCTTCATTTCGCCTCCTTATGACGAATTTTGCTTTAGCTCCGGTATCATCCGTCCTTTTTCCGTTCGGTCAAAATCAGCATCGAAGCTCATTATCCGCAGGCCGTACTTTTGTGCCACTGCATATTGGTATGAATCATCAAAATCCAAATTAAATTCTTTAGATACTTCTTTCAGTGCTAAAACGGCTTCCGGATCAAGTCCGATCACGCTTATTCCGGTTTCTATTATGACGTCATTCACAAAGCGGACGTAGATTTCATGCCTATTTCTCTGGAAAAGGAAGACGCCTATGGAATGAAGTGAGAAATCGGTTATAAAAAGATCTGTAGACGGATTCGCGATAAAAATGTGTTTTGCAGCCTTGCTGTTCTCTCTTTGAAGCAATATCTCCAAAAATATGTTTGTATCTAATAAATACATTAGGCACCCCTAATCTTCATGATTTCATGTTGTAGTTCTACTGAAGAATAATGCTCTCCAAGATCCTTTAGGGCGCCTTCCCAATCAAAAGCTGGAACCTTTTGCTTCTTTTTAATTCTTTTTTCCAGCAGAAATTCTGCATAACTCTGAACTTCTTTTTGAATGTCAAGGGGCAATTGCTCAACAAATTTCGCCAGGGTGGTCATCTTTTCTCAATTGTCATAAGACGTCAATGTTTTTATGTTTTTCGGAAAGGATCATTTTTCTTTATGTCTTCAAATGAAAAAAAGGGATTTAATCCAATGGATCCAGTTACATCCTACCTCATCATTCTGGGCGCAGTGGTGAAGACCCGGTACTTGATCTTCTCATCCATCAGCTCGTCCTCGACCCGCTTGGTGATGAGCTTCTCCGGATTGTGCAGCCCTTTGACCCTCTCCGTCAGGTCGGCAAAGCTCTTGAAGGGCCCCTTCTTTCTCTCATTGAGGATGGCCCACATCAGCTTCTTGCCTATGCCCGGTAGCAGCTCCAGAGCGTGCATGCGAGTGGTGATGGGGCCGGCTTCATTGAAGTAGCGGATGAATCTGGCCTCATTCTCCAGCACAATGCTCTGAATCTGAAATGTCAGCTCCAGCCGGGCGCTGTTGGACAGCTCCGGATACTCGATCCTCCGGTTGACATGATCGATTAAATCCCTGCTGCCGCTGCCAATGTAGACCCGAGTCCCGGCTGAAGGAACCACGCCCTCCTTGGGCGTCATCTCCATGAGCACGAAATTGGACTCACCCACAGCCTGAACCAGTGGCTGCTTCTGATAGCTCCTGGTGTCGGGCGTTCGTCCATAGGGGAGGTAATCGAGAATCCTCGCTATCTCTTCTCTCTTAGGCGGTCTCCCCTCAGGCATATGCCTTCACCCCCTGAAAACGATATCTAAAATGCTGTTGAGCTCTTCTTCGCTCAGAGTGAACCGTTCCTTGGCATAAATCGCCCTCAACTCATCTTTATTGGTTGGCCTGATATCGGCTATCTTCAGGGCAATCTCCCGGTTCATCTTTTCCATCTTCATAAGCTCCGCTACCATGGCCCGGCTCTCTTCTGCGCTCCCCTTGCAGAAGATATCCGAATGCCGAATAGCCCGCCGCAGCTCGTACCCCAGTTCCTCTTCGTCGGCTCTCTTTTGCCGGATCTGGTCGAGGATCTCCTTGACCTCCGCCAGGGTCAGGAACTCCTCTTGCAAAACGCTTTTAACAATCATTTTGCCTGGATCTGTGATCTATTTGAATATCAATCTATGTGTCTATTTCTGTGCCGTCAGATGTTCGGGAAGTGCAATCAAGGTCTTGGTGGCGTCGCCATCAGTGATCTTTAAAACGAAGGCTCTTCCCCTCTTGCCTACAACCTCTCCGGTCTTCCCGTGGAATCTGGGATGAGGCATGCCCTTGTGTATGCTTGGGTCGATGAGCACATGTACCTTTGCGCCCTTTTCGAACTCCTGAATCGCCCTGACCACCGGAGATATTCCCCTAGCCCTGACCGTCTTGCTCATCTTGTCTCTGGACTTCTTCCGCATTCCGTGATGATGTGCCATCTGATTCTCCACCTACATCTATTACATCTAGCTCTTCGACGATCGCGTCCACCCTGAGGGCCTCGGAGAGGCTGGGGCGAGTCCTGCCGCCGTCTCCGGAGATCAACTCCTTGATGTAAAGGCCGCTGTCTCCTTTGATGTTTATGCGGACAATTTTGCCCGCAATCTCCAGCAGATCTGCGCTGTAAACCTTTCTCACCCTGAGCTTATCTGCCCTTCGGTGAGACACGCGAGTTGGCGTTTGCTGATCGACCGACCCGACTAATTCTGTCAGGACTGATTTAAGCTTTTCTTCTCCAACCTCTGCTCCCAGCCGCACCAGGGCAGAGTAGGTCTTGACGAATGCCGCCTCCTTTAGCCTCTCCACCATGGCGGAGGATGCCGGTGCAATCTCCAGGACCTCCACCTTTCCATCTGCGCGGCGGTTGATTTCCGCCTGCAGGGCTGGCAGGTCGATGGTCCTGACGCGGGGGCGTACCGCCTCCACAATGAAGGGCCGGCCTGAGCCGAGCATGCGGGCGTCGATGTCCTCCCTGCCCGCGCCGTGGAAGACTGTGTCCTCTGCTGCTGCTGCCTCCATGACCGCCGGGCGGATCAGCTCGTCCACCGACTCCTGGTACATTCTGCCTGTGCCCTGGCAGCGCGGGCAGCCGCGGCCCCGGCACTCGCGGCAGGGCCAGCGAGTCTGGGGTATGCCGCGCAGCAGCTTTCTGTAGCGGCCGCGGATGAAGAGGGAGGCCACCTGCAGCTCCACCTCGCCCGTCTCCAGATTGAGGTGAGCCACAACGTCCGGGAGCTTGATGTCAAACTTCTTTTTCGTGAGCAGGGCCAGCCTCTTGCCCACTTCGCGATTCAGCTCGGACTTAAAGGGCTCAGCGTGCTGCGAGCCGCCGTCGGCCAGAACAAGCTCCTCGTTCTCGGATAAGAGGCCCGACATCCTGGTCCCAACCACAAAAGTCCCGTACTCCCGGCCAGCCAGGGCTGCAGCCGCTTTCTCAGCCCAGGCGTCCAGCCTTGCCGGGGCCATCATGCCCAGGCAGACGGTGCAGGGCTTATCATCCTCGCCCTTTCGCGACAGCTTGAGGCGCGCCGGCAGAAAGTTCGCCGCCAGCTCCTCCAAGAGGGCGCGGTCGTCGGCAGCGGAGGCCTGCATGGCCAGGACCGTCTTGAGGGACCGGCCCCTCTCGGCGTTGGACAGGCCGGTAGCAAGCATCGCGAACTGGCGGCCCAGGCAACTGTCGCAGATGGGACCTAAGGCCACAATCTTTCTGGCTGTGTCGAGGATGGATTCCGGATGGTCTAAATTGTCTTGGCTCATAATTACTCTTCAAGCCATGCCATCGGGCTCCTGGTTTATTAGGGCTCGCACGACTCACCTATTCCCTCTGTCACCTTCCAGTTGAGCAAAGCGGTGCCCGTCTTTCTGGAGATGATAGTCGAGATAAAATCCTCAAACTAGTGAGAAATGATAACCTCTAAACTTTTCAGGCGATAGTTTAATCTGCTATAAATCGCCAAATAAGTACCTGTGATTAGAAAGCGAATATCATTGAATTCGTGGCTATAAAGGATGCCATACGCATCGGATAGTGTTATCGATGCTGATATCTGCAAATAATGACCGCAGCCCGAAAAGCTCACTCCGGGAAGAAGAAATAAAGAATAAAAGAGAGTCAACTTCATCCAAAGTAGTTGACAGTATACAGTTCGGCCTGCCTTCCCTGGGGAAAATATTCCGGAAAGCCACCCTGCGAAACACGACTGTCGTGGCGGCAGCACTCCTCCTGATTTACCTGGCTTTCTGGGGCTACTTAAAAGATGATCCCAATGGCAGCATGATATTTTCCGATCTGAGCAGCATCGCTATAAACGCCCTGGCCTCAATATGCCTGCTATTTGCCGCAATTACATCGCGCGATTTTGACCGCAGGCTCTATTACGGCTGGATGATATTGTGCATCTCACAGGTATCATTTGTATTAGGGGATGTCCTATTCGCTTACTATGATATTGCTCTTCAGGAAAGCACATACTCCTCCCTGGCCGATATCTTTTATCTGCTATTTTATCCTCTATTTCTCTCGGGAATTCTGCTCTTACCTTCAGCAAATTTCAAGGGCATTGAAAGGATTAAGCTTATGCTTGATACCGGGATAGTGCTCATCTCATCTCTGCTCATCTACTGGTCATTTTTAATAGCACCGGTTATAGAAGAGAACATCGATGCCGATCCCACGGTAATGTTTCTGGCAGTCGCCTATCCCATCGGCGACCTGATCCTGCTCTTCGCCCTGGTGGAGCTGCTCTTCAGAAAACAGAGAAATTCGGGCACTGATCCCCTGCTCTTCCTGGGAGCCTTTTGTGCAGCTAACATATTTGCAGATGCAGTCTATATGAGCCAGTCTCTGGATGGCACCTATTTATCCGGAGGATTTCTGGATACACTCTGGATAGTGGCTTATCTTCTGATCGGCCTGGCTGGAATAGCCCACGCCAACTCCCTGCTATCAGGCCAATACATTCAGGAAACACCCGCGCGATTTCACTACGGGGAATTGATGTGGCCGCTATACCTGCCTTACCTATGCGCAGGCTACGCCTTTATCATGCTGGTCTACAGCCACGACCATCCGCTAAGCATACCGTTTTCCTATCTGGCAGTAGCCGTCGGAGTGATCATTGCCCTGGTCATTGTCCGGCAGGTCCTGGTTCTGAAAGAGAATGCCTATCTATACAAAGAGGCTCAGGAAGAGATTTCTGAGAGGAAGGAGATTCAGGCTCAGGTGGTCAGCCTCAATGAGGATCTGGAGATGAGAGTTGCCGAGCGCACATCTCAGCTTGAGGCGGCAAACCGGGACCTGCAAAGCCAGATACATGAGCGCCTGATGGCAGAGGAGGCACTCAGGGACTCAGAGAGGAGGCTGGCAGATATCATCAATTTCCTGCCCGATGCCACCTTCGTCATAAATAAAGCCGGTGAGGTCATTGCCTGGAACAGGGCCATTGAGAAGATGACCAATATTTCTGCGAAAGATATCCTTGGAAAGGGCAATTATGAATACTCCCTTCCTTTCTGCGGTGAGAGAGAGCCTCTGCTCATAGATCTGATTTTGCATCCCGACCTGAACCTGCGGAAGAGACATGAAAGCATTAAAAGGCAGGAGGATGGAACGCTGCTGGCAGATGCCTTCATACCCAGGATGCTGGGCGAGCCGATGTATATTCTGGCATCTGCAGCCGTTCTCTACGACTCGGAGGGCACTGTCTACGGGGCTGTCGAGTCCATCAGGGACATAACCGACAGAAAGATGGTTGAAGAGGACCTGAAGAGCGCCCGGGATAGAGCTGAGTCTGCCACACGCGCCAAGTCCAAGTTCCTGGCCAATATGAGCCATGAGATTCGCACCCCAATGAATGCCGTCATCGGGATGACCGATCTCCTGCTGCAGATGGACCTGCTGATCGAGCAGAGGGACTATCTTGAGACCATTAAAAATAGCGGCAATGCACTGCTGGCCATCATCAACGATATACTTGACTACTCCAAGATCGATGGAGACAAGCTGGAGCTTGATATTCATCCCTTCGATCTCACCGAGTGCATCGAGATCTCCATGGACCTGGTGGCAGCCAAGGCGGCTGAGAAAGGGCTTGACCTGACATATTTCCTGGATGCGGGTGTGCCGTCTGTGGTTGTCAGCGACGAGATCAGGCTGCGACAGATTCTGATCAATTTATTGGGAAACGCAGTGAAGTTCACGGAAATGGGAGAGGTGACAGTTGCCGTAGGGTCTTCGCTTGAGGCAGGGGGCAGGATCAGGCTCTCTTTTGCCGTCAAGGATACCGGAATTGGAATCTCTGAAGAGAATATGGGCAAGCTATTTGAGAGCTTCACTCAGGTTTACTCCTCGACTACCAGGAACTATGGAGGAACGGGCCTCGGGCTGGCCATCAGCCGCAGGCTGGTGGAGATGATGGGCGGCAGGATATCCGTCAAGAGCGAGCCCGGAAAGGGAAGCACTTTCTCTTTTACCATTTTATGCGACATCGGCCCGGATGAGCGGCCTGCACCGGCCATAGATCCAGCTTTCTTTGGCAGGAAGCTGCTTATTGTCGAAGGCAATCAGTCTATGACAAGGATGCTCAGCGCCTGGGCACAGTCATGGGGACTGACTGTGCAGTCGGCATCAGAGGGGGCAATGGCTGAGCAACTCCTCAAGGCGCAGAGATATGACTACGCCATCATAGACTTGAGACTTCCCGATATGGATGGCGGCAATCTCTATAGCGCGATAAAGCTCACTTCTGATCGTCCATTCACCATAATGATAAGCCACATTGGGTGCAGGGCGGCCCGTGATCCATCTATTGACGGCTGGCTGAGTAAGCCCATCAAGCAGAGACAGCTCAAGCGTCTCATGATGAGCCTAATTGCACTGGAGACGGGTGCAGCATCAGCCAAGCCATCGGTCGGGCTATTGAGCAGTCTGCCACAAGGTCAGTCTGGAGGTCTGCCTGGTGGAGCCCAGAGTGAGCCTCTGCAAGTGGGATCAGTGGATCTAGGGCGCTCTGAGAGAAGTGGTCTGCACCTGGAAAAAGGCGAAAAGGGCGGCAATCACGACAATCACGAGATCCCGGAGGTCTCCATACTCCTGGCCGAAGACAATCCCATAAATCAAAAGGTGGCTTTAAGCATGCTCAAGCGCCTGAAATACAGGGCCGATGTTGCCGGCAACGGAATCGCGGCTCTATCCGCCTTTGAGGGGAAGAACTATGATGTGATTCTGATGGATATTCAGATGCCGGATATGGACGGACTGGATGCCACGCGCCGCATCCGAGAGCTGACGGCCAAGAGGCAGCCTTACATCATAGCCATGACTGCTTATGCCCTGGATGGAGATCGTGAGGAGTTCCTGAAATCGGGAATGAACGACTATCTCAGCAAACCCATACATATCGAAGAGCTGAAGATGGCTCTGGAGAGGGCTTCCCTGAAGATAGGATGCAATTAGAGCTACCACTATTTATTAATCAAAAAGAAAACATTCAAATCATTTTATCCTCTTCTCTCTCCTCCACAAATAGCTCAGGCAGGGAATTCATGTACTCTTTAATCATAATGGGAAAAGACCTTGATTCCATGAAGCGCAGGCCGAGCTGTTCCGCCCAGCGCTGGATGCCCAGGTCCTGGGAAACCACGGCGGCGTCCAGCTCCTTGGCTAGCAGAAGCACGTCGATGTCCGGGGCGCTATCCAGGATGCCGTAGCGCAGAGCCGCCCTGTACTTCTCCCTGAATTTCCTTATGATGCTGCCCACCACCTCCCTTTCGATCTCCTCCTTTGTCTCCCTGAGGTTCTTGCCCTCATCGCTGAGGGTTATGCAGCGGGAGACTGACTCCCAGACTGCCTCCTCGGAGATGTTCATGCCTTTGTTGATGCGGCTTCGCATATAATCGACGTATTCGTAGAAGATCTTGGAGGGGACTTTGACCTTGTATCTGTCAGGCGCTTTCTTTACGAGCCACGTGTCGACCTTGCCCAGGACGCGACCATCGCAGTTATTGTGCCTGGCGAAGTCCTTGATCTCATTATAGACGGAGGGATAGGGGATGTAGCAACTGATCCCCAGGTGCAGCCTGCCTTCCGCCACCCGATCCAAAATGGCATTCATGCCCTCGCAGATATCGCCGGCACCCTCGCTCTCCCAGGCTAATGAGTCCGTGAGGGCTGTCGTATCCAGCACGAACCTCTGGCGTAACATTAGCAAATAGTATGAAGCAGGTCATATAAGATACCTTCCAGGCTTCCTCCGATCTGGCTCCAGCTCCCCTGCTCCAGCTCTGACCTGGCTCCAACTCTAACCCGTCTCCGGCTCCAGCCCATATCCTGACAGGCCGAGATTCCCCGGTTACCAAGTGAAAAGCTAATAAATCATCAGTCAATTATAGGGCGTGAAATCCTCGCAGCCTCTGGTCTTTACGCTATCCCGCATAGAGAACCTCATGCACCAGGTGACGCTTGACCCGGTGCAGATGAAGGGAAAGATCATCACCAATACCTCTCTGGTGGAAAAGGAACGCCTCCAGGAGACGCTGGCAGTATTCTACGACACCATTCAGAGCGGCCTGGCCGTCTCGCCCCTGCTGCTGATATCCGAAGACAAAAAGATGGCCAAAATCAAGACGGCCTGCAGTCTGACCATCAGCGGCGTGCTGCTCAAGCAGGGCATTCCCGTGCGCCCCAAGGGAGGGGGCCTGATCGAGGTGGTGGAGCGGGAGCCGACCAGGTTTACGGATATGCTCATGTACTGGGCTACAACCATCGACCCCATCGATGTGCTCACTGCGCAGGGGCTGACAGACATCATGGGGATGATGCGCACCGGAAACGGGCGCATCCTGGGCAACCTCCAGGAGGCTCCCATGCTGGCCAGGGAGAGGATCGAGGAGGCGCTGGAGCAGCTTTCCGCGGCGGAGTTCACGGGCGTGCTGGAGCTGGGCGAGCCCAACATGAATGTGCTGGGTGTGTCTGTGGAGAGGGACCACGTGGGCATAGCTTTGGTGGGCGGGACCAATTTGGTGGCGGCGGCCCAGGAGTGCGGGATAGATGTAGCGCATGAGTCCATCAGCGACCTGACCGATGTGGGGGAGATGAGACATATCGAGGAGCTGATTTAGAGGCTTGGACATAATAAGAAAATTTTAGTCATCTTTATATTTCAGTACATCCCTTTGATTTCGATGAGGATAGGTGGCCTGCGGGCTCTATCTCAATCTGCGGACAATAAAATAAGTGCCTTTCAAAGTCGGTAATGATTATGCAAGCAAAAATTCAGACCTTGACTCCTCTGTGGACGGGGGGATCAGATGGAGACATGGACCGCATCCATGAAACTGGAATCACCGGCAGCTTGCGCTGGTGGTATGAGGCTATTGTGAGGGGGCTGGGTGGAAAGGCATGTGATCCGAGCAAGCATGGATGCAATTTTAATATGGAGCACTATCGCAGGTCCTCTGAGGTTGATGAGAGATTCCGTCTGCTGAGAGCCGGATTGTGCGACGCCTGCCAGATCTTTGGGGCAACGGGATGGCGCAGGAGATTTCATATTGATGTAGCAGAGGATCGGACAGAGCCTATTTATCCCCCAGAAAGCCGGACGCTAAATGTTCGCCCGCCGGACAGGAATCGGGGGTGGTATCTGCCGCCCGGAAGGATGGGGGAGTTTGTCCTTGATATCAGGGGCGACAAAGAGACAATGAGTCGAATTGCAGCACTGCTTATATTTTTGGAGGAGTGGGGCAGAATCGGCGCAAAGCCGCAGTTAGGATACGGCGCATTCAGGATTATAAATCGCGAAGAGATCAGAGCCCTGGCAGCGAATCATCAATGGAAACCGTTTTCAGCAGAACCTGCTGATCATGATTGTTTAAATCCTGACCTGAGAAATTTTGGATTCCTTAAATATTGTTTCCAGCCCGAGAGGTCCAACTGGTGGACCTGGGTTGCTGGTATAGAGCGAATTGCTACAAAGGTACAGCCATTTGTGATTTCTCATAGAACCGCTCCAGTATCTCCAGCTTTAAAGAATGAGTTGAGGTATCATCATATATGGCAGGGAGACCGAGAGGATGAAAAGCGAATGTTCGGTACGCTGCAAGGAAGAGCCTGGGACGAAGTGCATAATAAGCCCAGGGCTGTGAGAATTCGAAGCAAGGTGGCTTTGAGCTGGGCATATAAAAATGATAGAGAATGGAGTGTTAGGGGATGGGCCTGGCTGCAAAGTCCAAAAAATGCCGCAGATGTATGGAATCTGCTTCAAGACAGGAATGCTTGGCAAAAAGCCATTTCAGCGAGAGGAAGTATTTGGGCTGATCCTGCCGGAGAATGGCGTGAGAGGAGACCAGAAGGAGTGGCTGATTTTCTCGGGAGGATAAAATGATCGATAGTCTAATTATTCACCGCTTTCGCGGCATAAAAGAGGGCATGCTGAAAGACATAGGCAAGCTCAATGTCTTTGTGGGTCCGAACAATAGCGGAAAAACAGCATTGCTGGAAATGCTGTATCTCGGTGGAGTAAATGGAAGGCCTGTTGAATTGATACTGGAAGACTATCCAGTTAAAACTGAAAGTACTGAGATTTCAGAGGAAATAGAAATTTCCTATAAGGCTGCGGTGCCGATAAGATATGACTTTCTCGGTAATGAGCCTTTGCCGCGGCTGCGTGAGCGACATGGCCATGATGGTTTATGGAAAGAAAATCCAGCATCTTTGACGAGGGAGGGGGGCATTGCTGTAAATCTTGAGGGCCTTGTAAAGAAGAGAGCGATGAAGGGCTTTCGCCTGGCTGCATCCCTTGAAGAGGGGGGGGATAATCCTAATTTCAACGAGAAGGATATTTATGAGATTGCCTCATTTTGCATAGACAAGAGCCAAAATATCCCAAGACTCTTAATTCCATCATTTTTTAATGACAATGGCATTTTATCAAGGGATTCATACTGGAATTATCTATGGGAGAATATCTGGGTATATCAGATAGATCAAAAGGATTTTATTGATAACTTCGCCGTCTGGGCTGAAGAAGGCATTCTTCCTGATCCCAATCATGTGCTTCTGTTCGACTTTCATACAGCGAATGATCATTTCAAAAAGGATTTTGTGAATAGAGTAAAAATGAAGTTTGACTGGGAGGAGAGAATTGCTGAGAGGCTAAGTCGTGTTTTTCCATTGGTAAACGGTGCATCAGTAAGAATTGATGATGCCCCAGGAAAACGGGAAGACGGGGCTAAAAGCGGCTATATTCAATTTAAAGATCAGCCGCGCATTTCCGTAGATCAGTTTGGAGACGGCATGCGGCACTCCTTTAAAGTACTGGCTTGTCTGATTGCTCTGGAAGAGGCAGTTGATGAGGACCATCCTGGGATGTTTTTATGGGAAGATCCGGAGCTGTTTATGCATCCTGCAACATTGGGTCGATTGATTAAGGAAGTTGTTGGATTGCTGAAAGAAAAGCCTATTCAAGCCTTTTTATCAACACAGAGTCTGGATGTGCAAGTCTGGATAGGTCAATTACTGAATGAGAAATTTATTGACTCCAAGTCAATAAATGCCTATTCTCTAATGCTGAAACAAAAAGGAGAGTTTAGAACGCGTCTATTCCAGGGAGAAGAGATCATTAGCTGGCTGGATTCTGGCTTTGATCTTCGAGATGCTGAAACGGCAATGATAGATCAATCTCCATTGAGTTGGCGATTGAAATCATCCGAGGAGGGGGAGATTCTGTGGTGAACCGGATTGCCGTATATGCAGAAGGTCCAACGGAATGGTATACTGTTTATCAGCTAAGGAAAAGAGGTATCCTTGCTCAAGCCGATATGGTTGGCTGCGGAGATCGGGATCAAGTCGGCAGGTGGATAATAAATCGAAGAAAGCTAAAAAATATTTTTGCCAATCCAAAATTGCCTGAATATGATGGTATATTATTTATATTGGATCAAGAAGATAATGAATCTCCTTTTAAAGCTGCGAGGGATATTGCAGATGGATTCTTCGAATTAAGTTCCTTAAGTGGTTTTGATAATATTTTTACTGGTCAGTTGTCTAATAGGATGAATGTTGCATTCCATATCTCTTCAGCTCCCAGCCCAGACGGCAACCGGGATTTTGATGGTTATTTGTTAAAAATTCTTGACACTTGTGGAGATGATGCGGTAAACCTATGGTTCGAAATGGAAGCTCACGATTATTTAAAGCGTCATTTTTCAGATAGTGAGATACATTCAAATCAAATTCGTGCCCTTGGTCGTGAAGAGATTCCGGATTTGATGGAACGGAGTCATTGGGATATCTTGAGAAACAAGACTATGCTTTATGCTTATATCACAGCTTTGCAGGCAGACAAGTCCCATGTTTGGTTTTCAGAAAAGGTTATAAAGCTGGCTCCACCACCCATTCTCAAAGATGTTTTTACTAATCTCATTGCTGCTTGGTATTTTCTAGCAGGAGCAGAAAATGATGAAATATGAATTTATGGCTCAATATCCCTTAGCCCTCAAAGACAGCGTCACTCAGGCGTTTTCCATTGACTTCCTGGCGAGAAAGCTGCCCAACGCGTCCTCTCGCTGGACTGAGCCGGTCGAAATCGACGATGATTGGATGCGGCTGATGATTCTCTCCCAGGCTATCGCCACGCCCTACAAAGAGCAGGCTCGGTTGGGCATGCAGAGGGACCCAGGAGGCCATAGATTCTGGCTAAAGGATTGCGCCTCTGCATTTCTCAAAGGGCGCCTGGATGAGATGAAAGCCCTCGGCCTTTACGCTCCGGACCTGAATCTCGCCCATTCATCGGCATTTGCGCCGGGCTCCTGGTCAATTCAATTCTCCTTCACCCTCAGGAAGCCCTACATCAGCAGGGACGACGTCGACTTTTACATACTCGACAATCCTATCAAGAAGGAGTGGGTCTTCAAATTGCCTTACATTGCGCCCAGTCAGTGGAAGGGCTCGCTCAGATCTGCTATGGTGCGGGAGCTGATCAATGATTCGCCGCCTGCGGAAGAGTTTGCCTGGAGGCGTTTTCAGATGGCTAGGCTATTTGGAGACGAAAAGGGGCAGGAGTCGGGCAGCCTCAGCGGTCTGGCTGAGTTTCTGGACAAAGAGGGCGGAGTGGAAGCGGTAGACAAGTTTCATCAGTTAGAAAGAAAGCACTTTGGGGGTGAGGAAGGCGATCCTCTTTCTCATAACAGAGGCATTCTTCATTTCTATCCGACGTACTTTGATCGGATGGGCCTTGAGATGATAAATCCCCATGATCGTGAGACGGGCTCAGGAAAGCTGCCCATCTACTTCGAGTGCGTGCCTGAAGGCGCTGATTCAGTGGGCATCTTCAGTCTTCTCTGCGTGCCCATGCCAGGGCCGGAGCAGAGCCGCGAGAGCATTGAAGAGCAGGCAAAGAGAGATATTGAGGCTGTGGCAAGAGGCATTTTTGCCATGATGACCCATTATGGCTTTGGAGCGAAGACAGGCAGCGGATTTGGATTGGCGAACATCAAATATTTCGATGCAAAAGTTGATCCGATTGGCCTTAGGTCAGTGTTGCTTGATTCGTGGAATCAGTAAAATCACAAATTAGAGAATGAGACTAAATTCAGAGGATAAAACGGTAGGCTGACATAATGAGTGATCTGAGCGAATTGGAGAAATATCGACAGGAATTATTGCTTGCGGAGCTAGCTGCATGGTTGCATGATGATTCTAAGCATACAGATCAATTCATTTACAACAAAGGCGGGCCAAAACCATCAGGAAGACCTGATGCATCAGACTTAATTCCAAAACGATATTTTTCTCTCTTTGGGGAAAAGCGTTTCTTTTCTGATGTTCGCAAAAGAAGTAAAGAAGATTTTATTGATGGCTATTTGAGAAGATGCCATAACACTGCTCATATTGATAAGCAGGATGGTGACGCTCCTCAGTCGTATCCTTTCTTTTTAAGTACGCCGTTTGGATTTGAGAGCGTTCGCAGCATAATTCCCAAAAATCTAACTAAAAGCCTTCGGAAAGGAATAAACTGGTCATTAATAAACAGCAATCCGTTTTCCAGTATCGAGAGAGATAGTATTCGCAAAGAAATTATCTCTCTTTTCTCACTAGTAGGTGGAGACACTCGTCGGCCTTCGAATGAGATTAATCTATGGGAATGGGGCCATTTAGTCGCAGCTTTTTACAAAGCATCTCTGGCGGGCGCATTAATCGGATTTGAGCCAACAGTCTATTTTATGCGATGGAGATTGTTGAGCTTTAGTTTTAATGGTTTATCTTTTTATGCGCAAAGTGCTCGCTTATCTGACTTGCTCGCACGAAGAGAGTTGCTCAATAGTGCTTTGGATAAAATTAGAGAGCTATTAGAGATCAAATATCCGCTTGGTACAGAGATATATCGTGATGAGAATTGCAGCATATTTATTGTGCCTGGATGCTATAGAGGATGTTGTTCATTTGACTTGCTGAACCTTCAAGAGGGAGGGAAGACTCTTAAAAGTTTTTTGAAAAATGAAGTGAATTTAGCTATTGATGGTGAATTGCTCCCCAATATTAAAATTGATTTGGAGCCTTGGTGGGGTCAGGATCCGAATTATGAGCTTAAAAAGAAATATAAAATCTTTGATGATGAGTTGCCTAAGCTATCTGATCATTTGCAAATAGCAGCTACCTGTCCCAATCCATCTTGGGTAAAAAAGCAATGGAATCATCATGATCAAATCTGTGTTGTCTGTGGATTGCGCCCACATGGACCGGGGAAAAAGGCAAAAGAAAGAGATGTATGCGACGTATGTGAGCAACGCAGATCAGATCGTTCGATGAATTGGGCCAAAGCTAAACTTAATACTACCATCTGGACCGACGAAGTGGCTGATATAAACGGCCGCATGGTCCTATTAGTTGGAAGGTTTGAGCTAAAGAAGTGGCTAGATGGAGACCTTGTTCGCACATTAGCGATAGCCAATCCATCCAACGCTCATAATAAAACCTCCGAGGAGGTTTCAAAAAATCCCTCTTTTGCCCGCTTGCGCCGCATATGGCAGACCACTAGAGGCTTCTGGCAGTCTGTGTGCCCAACCGATGAACGTAAAGACATATCTCAATCAGTAGCAGAAAAGATTATCGAAAAAACAGGCAAGCGACTGGAGATCAAAGGCCGACTCACTGCGGCTGCAAAGTCGGACTGTCCCGGTCCATATCCTTATCACGCCTATGATCTTATTCTGTCCAAAAATGTGAAGATGAGCGTGGTTTGGGATCCTGAAAATAACCGCTTCACCATCGCAGATAATTTGAAATACATCGAAAAGCAACTAACTCAGTCTTTGGATAGCATCTTGAAAAAAGGTGTGGCATTCAGCATTGAAGAGGCAACTGGTTACGGCTCCAAGAGCAAGGTTTGCGGCACTATCATCCTTGATTCAAACGCTGAGCCGATTGATGGAAGCGAATTCACTCCTGTCATCCCCATCCTCGCCGAGCCCCGCACATTCATGGCCCTCGTGCCGGCAG
>CAYQKI010000021.1:0-24272 GCA_964418105.1 uncultured Methanotrichaceae archaeon
CCCCAAAAGCGGCAAGATCTCTCTTATGACTGGACTGTGTCTGGAGGACATCAGATCTTCTCATATCCAAAACGTAGTTATTTATCCCTTCAGAGGCTACATTCAGCCCATTGGTGATCTGATGAACTTCGAGCATGTAGCCGGGAGGGATGCGGGCAAGATCAGGCTCTTTGCCCTGAGCACCTGCATCTGGTGCAAAAAGACCAAGGAGCTGCTCTCTTCAATGGGTGTGGCCTTCGATTACATCTACGTGGACCTCCTCAAGGGAGCGGAGAGGGCCGAGGCCGTGGCCGAGGTCAAGAAGTACAATCCCAGCACTTCCTTTCCCACCCTGGTGGTCGGCGAGAAGTGCATTGTGGGCCTGAAGGAAAAGGAGATTCGGGAGGCGATTGGGAAATGACCGATGAGTACGATCCGGCTGCAGAAGATGTGGAAAAGCTCTATTCCCGTCTGGAGAAGGATGCCAGGGCCGGCGGCTACAACCTCAATCCTGACAGAGATTTCGTCAGCGGTTTGGTGAAGGGGCTGCTGGTCAACGAGAAGCGCTATGGCTACAGGGCCTGCCCCTGCCGCCTGGCCTCAGGCGTCAAAGAGGAGGACATTGACCTCATCTGCCCCTGCGACTACAGGGACGAGGACCTAACTGAATTTGGGGCCTGCTACTGCGCCCTTTACGTCTCCAAAGCCGTTTTGTCTGGGGAAAAGGAGCTGGCATCCATCCCGGAGAGGAGGCTGCCCTCCGAGGAGAGGGAGAAGCGCAGAAAGCAGAAGGCATTCGCCGAGGGAGAGGCTCTTGGAGCCGACATTGCTAAAGCTTCCTTCAAGCTAGCGCTGCCGGTCTGGAGGTGCACCGTCTGCGGCTACCTCTGCGCCCGAAATGCTCCGCCGGAGATCTGCCCGATCTGCAAGGTGGGCAAGGAGAGGTTTGAGAGGTTTATTTAGAGGATAAACCAATCGATCATTCCCCCTTCAATCTATACGAGGTAGAGAAAACATCATTCTCCTCTGTGTCTCTGTGCCTCTGTGGTTTAGTCCGTTTGCTCCAAACGCACCTGCATTCGAAACAAAACCACAGAGACATAGAGGCACAGAGCGATTGAGGCATTATGCCAGCAAATAAAAGAGTCGAGCTGCGTGTCTCAGGAATGGTCTGCGCCGCCTGCTCGGCAGCCATAGAAAAGTCGCTCCTGAGCCTGGAGGGAGTAGCCGAGGCTAGAGTCAACCTGGGAGCTGAGACGGCGTCGGTGGAGTACGACCCGGAGAAGCTTCGCCTCTCCGACCTGGAGAGGGCCGTCCGGGACGCCGGCTACGATGTGATCGACGAAAAGGCCGTGATCAAGATAGGGGGCATGGTCTGCGCCATGTGCGTGGGCGCCCTGGAGGCCGCCCTCAAGAAGCTGGACGGGGTAGTCGAGGTTCGGGTGAACCTGGCTGCCGAGAAGGCCTACGTCACATACAACCCCCGCCTGGTGGGCCTGGCGGATATGAAGAAGGCGGTGGAGGATACAGGCTACCAGTACCTGGGCCTGGCCGGGGAGGAGGCACTGGCCGACAGGGAAAAAGAGGTTCTGGAGAGAGCCCAGGCGGAGAGGAAGAGGCGCATCATCGCCGGCTTTGCCACAAGCATCTTTCTCATGGCCATCATGTACCTGCCGGTTCATGAGATCCTGCCCATGCACATCCTCATGGCCGTGCCAAATCTCATGGGCCTTTTTATGCTGGTGGTCTCCGCCCCTGTCTTTGTCTACGTGAGCCGGCCCATCTTCCAGGCAGCTCTCCGGGCTCTGCAAAACAGGAGCCTGGACATGGACGTCATGTACGGCATGGGCATCGGCGTGGCCTACGGCTCCAGCATCCTGGGCACATTCGGCATAGTCCTGACACCCGACTTCATGTTCTATGAGACGGCGGTCATGCTGGCCGCCTTTCTCACACTGGGGCGGTACCTGGAGGCCGGAGCCAAGGGGCGCACCTCTGAAGCCATCCGAAAGCTGGTCGGCCTGCAGCCCAGGAGTGCCACCATACTCAGAGACGGCCGGGAGGTGGAGGTCTCCGTGGAGGAGGTGCTGGCCGGGGATCTGCTGCTGGTGCGGCCCGGTGAGAGGATCGCCACGGACGGAGTGGTCCGGGAGGGAGAGAGCTATGTGGACGAGTCCATGATCACCGGGGAGAGCCTTCCCGTCCTCAAGGGGCCGCAGAGCCCTGTGGTGGGCGGGACGCTCAACAGGAACGGCTCTCTGCAGTTCTCGGCAACGAGGGTGGGCCGGGACACGGTTCTTGCCAGGATCATCGCTCTGGTGGAGGAGGCGCAGGGCAGCCGTCCCCCGGTGCAGAGGATAGCCGACCGGGCGGTGGCCTACTTCATCCCCGCCATCCTGGCCATTGCCGCCGCGTCCTTCATCTACTGGTACTTTGTGGCTCACAACACGCTACTGTTTTCGGTGACGGCTCTTATATCAGTGCTGGTGGTGGCCTGCCCCTGCGCCCTGGGCCTGGCTACGCCCACGGCCATCACCGTGGGCATAGGCCGGGGCGCAGAGCTGGGAATTCTCATCAAGAGTGGTGAGGCTCTGGAGGCGGCAGAAAAGCTGAATGTGGTGGCCTTCGACAAAACAGGCACCCTCACTGTGGGCCGGCCGGTTGTGACCGACATCTTTGCCTCGGGAATCTCCGGGGATCAGATGCTGCACCTGGCCGCCTCGGCAGAGAAGCCATCCGAGCACCCTCTGGCCGAGGCGGTGCTGCGCAGGGCGGAGGAGCGGGGGCTCTCTCCACTCAGGGCTGCCGGATTTCAGGCCCTGCCGGGCAAGGGTGTGGTGGCTGTAGTAGACGGAAAGAGAGTTGCAGCGGGCAACGGCATTCTCTTTTCGGAAATGGGCATAGTCGTCGCCCCGGAGATCTCCGCCAGGGCGGCAGAGTATGAAAGTCAGGGAAGGACGGCCATGCTGGTCGCCCTGGACGGAGAGGCCTGCGGCGTGATCGCCATATCCGACCAACTGAAGGGCTCAGCGGAGCAGGCCGTCTCCCAGCTCAGGGATATGGGCCTTTCTGTGGCCATGATCACCGGGGACAACGCCGCCAGCGCCAGAGCTGTGGCCAGCCAGTTGGGCATAGAGCGGATCCTGGCGCAGGTATTGCCGGAGGACAAATCCGGCGAGGTCAAAAGGATGCAGCAGGAGGGCCTGCTGGTGGCTTTTGTGGGAGACGGCATCAACGATGCCCCGGCCCTGGCCCAGGCCGATGTGGGAATTGCCATCGGCAGCGGCACCGATGTGGCCATCGAGACCGGGGAGATTGTGCTCATGAAGGATGACCTGTTGGATGCCGTGGCGGCCATACAGCTCTCCCGCAAGGTCATCTCCAGAGTCAGGCTGAACATCTTCTGGGCCTTCGCCTACAATGCCCTACTGGTGCCGGTCGCGGCAGGTGTGCTCTATCCACTCTACGGCATCACCTTCCGGCCGGAGCTGGCCGGCCTGGCCATGGCGGCAAGCTCAGTGACTGTGATATCGCTCTCCTTGCTCCTCAAGAGATATATTCCGCCGGCGCTGCATGACAAACATACAAACATTTCATCAAAATCCTCAAATACCTGATCAACAATAAAAAAATTATCAGGAGGATGGCGATGGGAAGAATAGGGGGTTTCGGCATTATACTGGCCGTGCTTTGCTTTTTGCCTTTGTTTGGAAGTGCCACAGGTCAGGATAGCGTTCAGATCTTTACCAACGGCTCAATTTACATTGACGCAGAAAAGAAAGTCGATAATCTCCTTGTTATAGATGGTGTGGTAAAGGAGCTGAATGTCAGCGCCGACAAATATAAAAATGCTACAGCGATCGACCTGAAAGGCGCTGCCGTCTATCCCGGTTTTATCGATAGCCATGTGCATCTCATGGAAACGGGGTACTTCTTTTATGTCGGGGCAAACTTGATAGGCTGCAACGATTCCGCATCAATTGCACGGGTATTGGCTGATAAAGTCAAATCCATACCAGAGGGCGGAGTCGTCCTCGGTGCCGGCTTCTCGCTGCGGGACTACGATAACTGGTCGCTCGAGGACCTTGCCAGGCCAGACCTATTTTATGAGATGGAGGAAGAGCCGGCGGGCAGGCCTGGACTGGCTGGAAGAACCTTCAGGGCAACTATGGCCTGCAGGAGATATACACGGATGATGCCGGCGGATAGCAGATGAATCTCACGCGCATAGTTGAGCGAGCTGAAGAGTACGGCATGAACATGCACTACCATGTGCAGGGGGACAGAGCCATATCGGCAGTCATTGACTCGCTTGATCGAGTTGCTTCAGCTAGAGGAAATCTCACGGGAGTGCATACCCTGATACATATGGCATTTCCGAATGACGAACAGATAGACAAGCTCAAGAAATTCGACGGGCATGTTGCCATGACGGTCCAGCCTGCCTTCTGGTCCGTTGAGAATGACACCGCCTAATATTATGGTTCTGGCAACTTATGTGGGCGGCAAGGAGGTCTCCCGAGCCTCCTGAACGAAAAGAGATCTATCTTTTTATATTTTTATGCAAAGGTATTTGAACGTAGGGGACGCTTATATTGACAGGAATTTTATCCAGCGGGGAAAGACTATGGCTATAGATCCGATATGCAAGATGACTGTGGATGAGAAGGCTGCAAAGCTGAAGAGCGATTATAAAGGCAAGACCTATTACTTCTGCGCGCCGGGGTGCAAGAAGGCATTTGATGCCGACCCGGCAAAGTATGTGTAGCAGCGTAGGCCCGGGCTTTGGGAGTCCTTTATGCTCTCTTTGCCCTTTTTAGCTGCTGGGGAATGATATTATTCATCCTTTGCCATCCATCGCCTGGACCCTCTTCTCCAGTTCCTCGACCTTCTGCTTCAGCTCAGCCAGCAGTCCCTCCAGCCGCCGGATGCGGGCCTCTTCATCCGGGGAGGGGCGAATGCCCATGCTTGGCTTGCTGAGAAGCTCATCCTTGAACTCCTCCACGACAGGATTGTCCGACTCCCGGGCAATCCATTTAGACGGTGCCTTTTCTTCAGGTCTTCTTGCCATGGTTCCTCACATCATGAGAGATGATGATAATAATAGACCCCAAGATATTTAAACAGATCCTTTAACCCTCTCAAATATCTGCTTCATGGTATCCTCATTGCTCTCCGTGAAGCTGAAGGGCGACTTGGTGAAGGGCTGGAAGTAGATGGGCACGTCGTCGAGCCGGTAGAACGTCCCGTCGCACTCCATGGAGTCGATCACTCCCGGCAGCACCACGTCCGATATCATGGTGGTGGGGCAGGGGGCGATGTCAATGCAGGCCACCGGGATCTGGGCCAGGTACTCGGCGCAGGTCGCCGGGAAGTGAGAGACTAGGTCGGCAGAGACTATCAGCGCTGCATCGACATCCCTCTCCCGCAGCAGGTCCACGGCGGTGTACTCGCCGGGATTGTAGCGGGGATAGCCGCGGGAGAAGTCCAGGCCGAAGGGAAAGCCGTAGAGGTAGGAGGCGATCTGGTTGAATCCAGCCACATTGCAATGCCCCCTCAGGGCACCGATGACGAACTTGGTGTGAGCGTTCAACTCCTTGACCAGGTTGAATGCCGCCTCGGCATTTCTGTGCTTGCCGTAAGAGGACGCAATTCCCAGGCCCACGTAAATCGCCCCGAATTTGCAACCCTTCATCATATCCAGCATCTCTTCCATGAGGGAGATGGACACGCCCGTCACGGCCTCCACAGAGGGATGAGGCCTCTTGCCATGCAGCAGTGTGAGCAGAGCCGATATCAGCTCATGGTCGGTGTTGGGCTTGAGCTGGATATGCAGGTCGGAGTTCTCAGCAGTGATGCTCCTCCTGGGATCGACTGTGATGACTGTGCGGTCGAACCTGCCCCTCCGGCTGAAGTGACCCCGCGGATAGACGGCATAGCGGGACATGTGCCTGGGCATGGACTCCAGGGGATTGGTGCCCCAGTAGACGGCCAGGTCGGATCGTGACTTGCTCTGGCCGGCTGTGGCACCCACGCGCCCGGCCTCCTGAATTCCCATAGCAGTCGGCCCGTGGCAGACGGTGGAGTTGGAATCGATGGCTGCACCCAGGTACTCGGCCAGGTGCAGGCCGACCTCCATGGCCTCGCAGGAGGTCTCGCTGCCCATGAATATGAGCGGCCTCTTAGCGTCCTTGAGCATCTGCGCCGCCCTATCAATTGCCTCCTGCCAGGGGGCAGTCTGAAGGGAGCCCTCCCGCCTCATGAGCGGCTCCTTGATCCTGTGGCTGGAGACGATCTCCTGAAACTTGGCGTTTCCCATCTTGCAGGCGTTCTTTACTGTGATGCCGTCCGCGCTGAGATTTACCTGAATGTCGTCGCAGGATGCTCCGCAGACCGGACAGATTATGTTCTTAGCAATTGTTGCCATGCTCCCCTCACCTCTTGCCATAGTGCCTGCTCACCAGATCTGCGGCACTGAGCACATCGTCTTTTGTGGGTTGAATCCTTACCGGGCAGCCCTTGTAGAGCGGCGAGCCGGTGGAGAAGGTCTCCGGGTCCACCACCACATTGGACCAGATGGCTCGGGGCATGAAGACGCTGCCGGCGGCAACTGTATCCGTGCCTCGGGAATAGACCGCCACACTGTATCTGCCGTCCAGGCTGGCCACCAGCACTCTCTCCGGGGACCCCAGGGCCAGGAAGTCTGCGGAGTTGATCTCACAGACAGCACACTCGCGTGTGTACGCCTCCGTCATCTTGCTGCCCCCCTTGGCAAGCCTGCCCTCTTCGATGGTGCTCCCCGTGTTCAGCAGAAACTGCTGCCCATTATCAGCGAAATTAGAATCTTTCGGCATCCTCAGCCCTCCCGGCAATAAAGAGTGCCTTTGACATTCTTGCCCAGGGAATAATCCCCCGTGAACCTGGAGTAGCTTCCCTCCAGGCGCTCTTCTCCTATCACGGGATCGTTATCCCTGGCGGCAAAGACGAATCCGGGGGAAAACTGCCGGATGCTGCCGCAGACTGCGATCGTCCCGCCGTTCATCTCCGCGCCCACGCCTCTGACCGCCGAGCCCCTGATGATTATGGCGCCGCCGCTCTGCCGGATTCCACAGAAGTTCTGAACATCCCCCGCCACAATTATCCGGCCTCCCACAAGGCCCGCTCCCAGGGCGCTTCTGGCGCTGCCCTCGATCCGGATCTCGCCTCCGGTCATTCCCCGCCAGCTCCCCCGATAGGCGGAGCCCACGTGGTCGTCGGCATTGCCCAGGATGTGAATTGAGCCGCCCTTCATCTCCATGCCCGCCCAGGAGCCGGCATCGCCCTTCACCAGGATGTCCCCCCCGTTCATTTCTTCGCCGAGATGCATCCCGGCGGAGCCGGAGATCTCGATTTTGCCCTCCTTCATACCCTGGCCGATGCGCTTGACCCGGGAGAGGTCTCCCTCGATGATGATGGCCGTCTCAGCCGGCCCGGAGGATGCTCCATCTCTCACCTCGACATCGAAGAACTCGCTGAGAGCAAGCTTTCTCGGACCCTGCCAGACGGGGAGGGCCTCGATCTGCACCCTCTTTTTGCCGGCAAAGCCATCCGGCCTGATCGCCTCGGCCTCAACTGTGATGCCTATCTTCTCTTTGAGACTCAGAAGATACTCTGCCATTTCTTTCACCCCCTCCTCGTCGGTGCTGCCGCTTCTATAGGCCGGTTGACCTGTATGGCCACGGGATTCTTAAGGAACTTATCGGGTACAGGATAGTTAGCAAATCCCACTGTGTAGTACTTGAACCAGTCTTTGACGTCGGACATCATCTCCTTTTCTACGGAGTCATCAAAGTAGGGCCGGCAGTAGTATCTCCTGCCATCCGGGGCAGCCACTACCTCTCCCTTCCGGGCGACTACGCCGCCGTCCTTGATGGTATAGTCCGGACGGGCGAACTTGCCCCGCAGGGCCGCAGAATCATTGACATCGAGGCCGTTTGGATCTATGTCATAGACAGTCACATCTCCATCCGCCCCGGCTCCCAGGTGGCCCTTGCTCCAGGCCATGCCTATGGTCCGGGCGGGATTGGCCCGGGTGAGAATTGCGATCTCATAGAGGCTCATCTCCCGGTCCACGCCACCAAGGCTGGAGCGGTCGTAAGCCCACTTATGGCACTCACTGGCAGTATCGTCCCTGGCCTTCCTGGACATGAGCCAGGATATCAGCAGCGGGTACTGGGTGAATATGCCTCCGTTGGGGTGGTCTGTGGTCATGATGGTCTTCCAGGGGTCGTCGATGAGCAGCAGCACCTCAAGGCCAATGGCCCACTGCACAGAGTGGACAGCACTGCCCTTGAGGTAAACAAAAGGCACAATGCCTGAGCCGCACTCCAGCTCTACATCGGTATTGGACCATTTCTGGCCGGTGAGCATATAGATATCATGCTGAGCCGGGCCGTCTCCGGTCATGGTGGTAGCCGGGCCGAAGGGGACTGAGCCGCTATCGATGACCACATCGTCAACCTGGTTGATGTACCTGGCCAGATCCGCCGCCCCTGAGCAGAAGTCCCTCCATCCTGTGCCTCCATAGGCATTGAACTGGGCGTGGGCCAGATAGACGCTCTGCTTTCTTTTGGCGGCCTCCCGGGTCTCGGCCCACACCAGTTCCGATTTGTTCCTGGGGTCCAGGCCGGAGGGTATCATGAGCGAGTCCCGGCAGACCTGCCAGTTTCCGGGATGTCCCAGGTTGTTGGCATGCAGGTGCAGGGACATGGGCAGCCCCAGCATCTCATTGACCTCAGCGAGGCCCCTGATCAGCTCCCTGGGCGTCACTTCGAAGTGGATGTTGGGCTCGTCCAGGCCGTGAATATTCTTGGCCCAGCCCCAATTTTCGACGCCTGCGGGATTGACGCATTTTATTCCGTAGGCCTTGTGGGTCCTCATCATCCAGGCCACATAGGCAGCAGCTTTCTCTATGTCCCCGTCCTTGAGGTAGCGCATGACAAACCAGTTGTTGCCCAAAACCAGGTAAGCCCCCATATCCAGAATTGGAGTCGAGCGCATCTCTTCGTGGGTGTGGCGGGCCTCGAGGGGTGGCATGGCCGCCTCAAAGACGGTGGTATAGCCCATGGCTGCGTAGTCGTAGCCCTGCTTGTAGACGGAGGGCACAGTGTAGCCGCTGCCGGAGTGGCAGATGTCCGTCTTCGCCCGCACTGATTTATAGTGGTCCTCGGGGCGCATGAGCCGGCCGGCGTTGACCTTGGCTCCGGCCACGTGGGAGTGAGAGTCCACGCCACCGGGCATGACCGTCTTTCTCGAGGCGTCTATGACCAGGGCGTCCCTGGCCTCGGCACCGGAAAGGCTGGCCACAACCTTTCCCTTCCTTATGAAGATATCCTTGACATCTCCATTTATCCCATTGAGTGGATCGAATATATGGCCGTTTTTGATTATCGCAGTATTTATGGCTGCCATTTTAAGCCACCTCCCTTCGGACCAGCCGTATGGCCTGTACCGGACAGATCATGGCGCAGGTGGCACATGAGCCGCAGACATTCTGATTGACGACCTTCACTGTGCCGTTGAGCACCTCCAGGAGGGGCTTGTCCTCCAGCTCGTTGAGGTGGCCTGCTGCCAGATAGGGATGGGAGAAGGCATTGACCGGACATGCAATGACGCAGTTTCCGCATCCCAGGCACGCCTCTTCATCCGTCTTGAGGATAGTGGTCAGAGTTGGCCGCGCTGCGGCAAGTGCCAGCTTCTTCTCAAAGGCCCCCTTCCCCTTCATCTCCGGGAGGATGGCCGTCTTGAGAACGGAGATGGCCGATACCGGGCAGGCCAGCTCGCAGGCTCCGCAGTAGATGCAGGCGTCCTTCCTGTGGGTGACCTTCTCCACGATCTCTCCTGCCTTGGCCTCCTTATTGAACAGGGCGCCCGCGGGACAGGTGTCAACACAGGTGCGGCAGGCCTGGCAGACGCTCTCGTTCCTGGAGAACTTTCCGGCAAAGGGCTTTTGCACAGTGATGGCCCCCTTGGGGCAGACGGCAGCGCACCAGCCGCAGTGAACGCACCGGGACGTCTCGATGACCGTCTTTCCCTCCACCTTCAGGCTGCCGTCCTCGGACAGCCGCCGGTCAGAAATCTCAATGCAGCCCTGTGGACAGATATCAACGCACAGGCCGCAATGAACGCAATTCTCGTCTACTGCCGTGGCCTGCATTGCTATGCTCAGATAAGAAGCGTCCTTTTCCGCCTTGCCCGCCGTCCTGACCTCCAATGCCCCGGTGGGGCAGACGCGGGCGCAAAGAGCGCATAGCACACATGCTCCGCTCCCCCTCTTCTCAATGAAATCTCTGTCAATCAGCCCGCGGGCGACTGCGCCCACTGAGCCTATGACCAGCTCTCCCTTGGGGCAGACAGCCGCGCACGAGCCGCAGCCGATGCACCTTTCCGGCAGATAGACGTGCTGCCTGTCCTCCCTGGCTTCCAGCAATACCTCTCTCATCCCATACCCTGCCTTGAAAACGGGGATTTGTAGGGGATGGGATAAAGAGGTTTTGCACGAATGGTTTTATTCTGGATTGTAGTTATCATTAGTGTTTGCCTGGAAGGCAGTGAAATTTGAGTGGCGCAGAGATGAGTTTACAGGCTGAATGAGGCAGTGACCTAAAGAAAATAGCAAAGGACCAAAAAATTAAACTTAAATATCAATTATTATATTGTGGCTCAAGGAGGCTGCTTGAAAGCAACCTTAAGCAATCCATTCCAAGGTTGACGGATCAAACATATGCTTCAGGAGATTTTTTAGAGTTTGAATTAATGGAAAAGGAGCAATACAATATGAAAAAATGCATAAAAATATTTATGGTTGCTGCCATTGCATTATTGGCAGCAATGCCGGGAGGATACGGCAGTGAAATCTCTGTTGACAGAGGCGCATCCGTGAGCGCAATGCGAAACGATGCGACTGGTTACACCATTGCCGCAAATTTGCTCGCCAACAATTCTCCTGCCTGGAGCAACAACGATGAGGACTTCGATTTTGCCAGCCGGGGATTTATAGCTACCGATGTTCCTCTGATCATTCCCTCTGACTACCCGAACATAACCGCCTGGAATATGGAGGAGTTTTTGCTTCCTGGACAATGAGACCTGTCCGGCTACGGTCAATCCCCTCCTCTACAGGCACGCCAGGGTCAACAAGATCAACGGCCTGTTCGAGGTCGCCGACGGCATTTACCAGGTCCGAGGATATGACCTCACATCCATGAGCCTCATCAAGGGCGATTCCGGCTGGATTGTCATCGATCCCATGATTGCAGTTGAGACGGCAAGGGCAGCCATGGACCTTGTGAACAGGACGCTTGGGCATTACCCCGTCAAAGCCGTGATCTACTCCCACCCCCATGCTGACCACTATCAGGGAGTGAAAGGGGTAATAACCGATGAACAGGTTGCCTCTGGAGAGGTGGAAGTGATAGCGCCTGATGGATTCATGGAGCATGCTGTCAGCGAGAATGTCTATGCCGGCACAGCCATGCAGCGGCGGGCCATGTACATGTACGGCGGCATGCTTCCCCATGATGCCAAGGGCCTCGTAGATAACGGTCTCGGCAAATATACTCCTCTTGGCAGGTCTTCGCTCATCGCCCCGACCATAGATATCACAGAGACCGGCCAGAACCTGACCATCGACGGCGTCAATATGCAGTTCCATTACTGCACCAACACCGAGGCTCCGGTGGAGATGGACATATGGTTCCCGGATCACAGGGCGCTCTTCATGGCGGAAAACTGCGTTGCCACATGCGAACGTCACAGTCACCATGCCCCGCAAGACACTGGAGCAACTGGCTCTCAATCCGGCTCTTGCCCCGGCAGATGTGACGGTTGAGGGAGACGCCACTGTCTTTGAGAGGTTTGTAGCGATGCTGGACGTCTTCGATCCGTCGTTTAACATTGTCCTGCCCTGAAATCCCTCCCCTGCGTTCTTTTCTTTTTTTCAGATAAAGATTCTTAAACAATGGCGAATTATCCTGCACCCATGTTCATGCTTGGAGTGTACTACGAGGATGAGGCAAGGGATGTCGCCGACTATCTCAAGGATGCTGGAATGAAGGTGGAAATTAAAACATTTACAGCAAGCGATGTGGAGACGTCCTATTTCCTGGAAGGCCGGATGAGTGAGATATTTGCAGTCCTGACTGAAGAAGAGAAGCAAGAGTACGGAAGGTACCTGGCGGCCCTGCGCAAGGTCTTGGCAGAGGGCGCCAGCGAGGAGGACTGGGGAGAGAGGCTGACGGATGAAATCGATCCGAACAGGGAAGACAACCGTGAGAAGCTGTTAGAGATGCTTTCAGAGCATAACAGAAAAGAGACGCAGATGGAAGAGGGGCTACAGGTGCAGGCAGAGGGCCATGCGGAAGAGCAGAGCCCGATCGGTGAGCAGAATTCACCGGGAGAGTCGAATCAGTCGGGGCAGGCCGAACCATCCGGGGAGGAGAGCCCGTCCGAAGACGTTGATCAGGTCAAAGAGGAGCAATCCAGGATATTCAAAACCATATTGGATGTAGCCAATGCCAGGTCTTTTTCCGAACTGGTACTGGAGAGAAACAACTTCCGATGGGGCGAGGACGGAGCGGCATTGCCCGATGATCCCGTTCTGCGGGTCCGTGACATAAGAGAAGACGAGGGGTCAGAGCTGTCCAGGACCACCTCGACATTTTCCGTCGAGCCCAGAGAAATGATATTCGTTGACGAATACTATTCCGTCCTGGTAGATGAGCTGGATGATGATTTTCGTGATGAGTATCCGAAGGAATACTCCCGGCTCACCTTCCTGGCCAAGATAATCGGGTCTCTCGAAGAGCCTTCTCAGGGAAAAGAGGACATGGATTCCTTTTGCGAGAGAAGCCGGTTGAGAATGGAGATTAAGGGAAACATCCTGGAGCTGGACGCAAGCGAAGCAGTGGAGGAGCTGGCCAGGTCCATGGAGAAGAACGGAGTCATAAAGATCAAGGGCGACAGGATAAAGTGGAAGAGGTGAGGGGAGGGGAATCTAATAGCGGCCAAATATATATCGAAGCATAGGATTTAATATGATTAAATGGAAAGAAATGAACGTGATCTGAATGCTTCGATTGATTTTAATTTTTGCTCTATTGAGCATGACCGCCTCCGCAGCAGATTGGCTTGAAGGAGGATTCGTGGGCTCTCCAGATTATGGTGAGATCCGGCAGTACTTCACAGATCCCATATTTTATACTAGAGTTCCTGTTTCTTCGCCATTGAGTTTTTACAAACCCAATATCCACAACACGTATATCTATCCCTTCTACGCCGTGCAGTCGGAATTCAGGAATCAATCATTGGCTAAAATGCAATGGGATCCCTTCAAGAAGAACTGGACGGCAACCATGAGTTATGCTACTCGCAAATCATCCTTCAAGATTCAGGAAGGTGGGGGCTGGAGAAGTCTATAAAAATTAAGAGGCATCGGCCTGCAATTGCCGGGTGCTGCTCAGCCCTGCCCTTCACCCCACCGCCTCTACCCGGCACGCTGCCATCTTGTACTCTGGGATCTTGGCCACCGGGTCCAGGGCGCCGGAGGTGATGATGTTGGTCCCCTGCCAGTGGAAGGGCATGAAGACCATCCCTGGCTTTACCTTCTCAGTTATCCGCGCCCGGGCTTCCGTCTCTCCCCGCACCGTCTTGACTTTGACCATATCCCCGTGCCAGATTTTCAGCTTCTGCGCGTCCTCCGGATTGATCTCGACGTACAGCTCGTGGTTGACATCGCTCAGCGACGGGCTCCTCCGGGTCATGGAGCCGCTGTTGTAGTGCTCCACTATCCTGCCTGTGCTGAGCAGTATGGGATAGTCGGGGCTGACGAGTTCCGCAGCCGGCTGGTTCTCGACGCTGGCCATGCTAGCCCGCCCGCTGGGTGAGGAGAAGCGCTCCCGGTGCAATATGTCCGTTCCGGGGTGCTTTTCATCAGGGCAGGGCCAGCGCAGGCCGCCCACGGCAGAGATCCTCTCTTTCGTCATGCCGCCGTACTGGGGCACATTGCGGTTGATCTCCAGGAGCACTTCCGCTGCCGACGAGCCGCCCAGCTCCAGCCCCAACCTCCTGCCGACCTCGTTGATGATCCATAGGCCCTCCTTAGCCTCCCCGGCGGGGGGCACGGCCTGGTCTATCCACTGCACCCGCCGCTCCATAGAGGTGTAGCTGCCGTCCTTCTCCGCCCAGGCGGCAGCCGGAAGCACTACATCGGCCATCTTTGCCGTGGCGGTCAGGAAGATCTCCTGGACGACCAGGAAATCCAGGCTATCCAGGGCGGCGCGGGTCCGGTTGATGTTGGCGTCGCAGGTGACCGGGTCCTCGCCGATGATGTACATGGCCTTCATCTTTCCTTGCAGGGCCGCCTCAGTCATCTCCGTGGATGTCAGGCCCGGCCCCAAAGGCAGGCTGGGGGCGTTCCAGGCAGATTTGAAAAACTCCACGGACTTTGGGTCCGAGGCCCTCCTGTAGCCCGGATAGAACTCGGCCATGCCGCCCATATCGCAGTTGCCCTGCACATTGTTCTGGCCGCGCATGGGCCAGACGCCCGCCCCCGGTCTGCCCACCTGACCGCAGAGCAGAGCCAGGGTGGCGCAGGCCTTGACGTTGTCCGTGCCGCAGATGTGCTGGGTGATGCCCATGGAGTAGAGCAGAGCCGAGGCGGAAGAGCGGGCATAGATCCTCGCCGCCCTGGCGATTTCGCCTGCCGGAATGCCGGTCCTCTCCGCCGCTTCATCGAGGGTCAGGCCGGTGAGGTTTTTCTGCAGGGCATCGAAGCCCTCCGTCCTCATGGCGATGAAATCGCTGTCGAGCAGGCCCTCATCCACTATGACCTTCATCATGCCCCTCAAAAGGTCGATGTCCGACCCGGGATTGATCCTCAGGTGCTGGTCTGCCGTCCACGATGTTGATGTGATGCGGGGATCGGCCACGATGATAGTGGCCCCTTTGTCCCTGGCCTTCTGCACCCATCGGGAGACGACGGGGTGGGCCTCAGTGAAGTTGGTTCCTATGGCAAATATGCATCTGGAGTTCTCCAGGTCGAGGAGGTTGTTGGTCATGGCCCCCGTCCCCAAGACCGCCCCCAGGCCGACCACAGTGGGCGAGTGGCAGAGCCGGGCGCAGTTGTCCACGTGGGGCGAGCCCAGCAGCCGGGCCAACTTCTGCAAGAGGTAGTTTTCTTCGTTGTTGCAGCGGGAGGAGGCCAGAAATCCCAGGGAGCCGGCCCCGTGCTTCTTGATGTTCCTGGCCAGGCCCTCTGCCACCAGGTGCAGGGCCTCGTCCCAGGATATGGCCACAAATCCGTCTCCGCTCCTCTTCAGGGGAGATGTGAGCCTCTCTTCGCTGTTCAAGGCCTCCAGGACGGCATTGCCCTTGGGGCAGAGTGCGCCCTCGCTGGCGGGGTGGTCGGTCATGTACTCAATGCCTACAGCTTTGCCTTTATCGACGACAAGATACATTCCGCAGCCAACGGCGCAGTAGGGGCAGAGGGATGCAGCCAACTTTGCAGACACTTTCTTCCTCCAGGGCTTTTCGCCTACAATTCAATTCCGGTGAGAGGTTAAAAAGGTTTGCATCGGGGCTCACTAAAAGATGAATGGTGAATTATATCGCTTTTATATTGCTTCGATTCTCTGGACCGATGAGCATGATCAAGTGGAGCAGGGGCACCATCTCTCCAGTTTCAGGAGATATGCCGGCCCGGATATCGTCGTTCCGAATAATATGGTTCGATTTTTATGCCGCAGGGCACTCTCCATAAGGCCGTCCATGGTGCCATTGGCCAGAGCAGAGCCGGTGACAAATATAACAGCGCAGCGCTCGAATATCTCCTGGCAGTCTATGCCGTCCTGGACAGCGATTCCGCATCGCACCGATCCGGCCTCGGCCAGATCACAGACCATCACCCTCTCCGGTCCCACGGCCGCCACCAATGCTTCCAGCAGGGCGGGCTGAAGGCCTATGAGCCCTAACCTCTCCGCATCCTGCCATTTCTGCTCTCCGATCCACTCTACCAGGCACTGGCCGCATCTCTTTGGCCCTCCATCCCTGCAGTGCACAGTGCCTTCGATCAGGCCGTAGTACCTGAGCACGGCATTCATGGTTGATATCAGAACGGCGCGTTCGAAGCCCCCCAGCAGAGGCAGCCTGAGAACATCGCCCAGAGTTCCCCTGAAGCTTCCTTGGTGGGAGGTAAATGCCTGTCCGCAGCAGCCCCTGTAGACGGCCTGCATCAATACCTCCTTTCCTCTCAGAATGGGAAAGTCGTCCCGCTCCGGATCTCCCAGGGCCTCAACTGGGCTGAGGGGGCGGCTAACCACCACCTCGCTCTTTATGTCCTCCTCATTCAATCCATCTTTCATCCTCGATTTCAGTTCATCGATGAAAAGCCTCTTTGCCTCTTGTAGCAGATCCGTCCCCATATTTTTAGCTCCTCGCTATTTACTGTGGGTAATTGACTCTCAGTCTCTGTGCGTCCTTTGTGAACTTTATGAACTTTTGATCTTTGTGGTGGAGACGTTTGTGCTAGGTCCAATCCAGAGGTCTCCCGGACTTTCACTACAAAGGACACAAAGCGCACAAAGAACTCACAAAGAAGGCATTTTCGTGCATGAGCTGCCGCTCGATGGCAGATTAGAGCCCCAGCCCACGACCTCCTCCGGCCCGCCGGAGAGGACGACCTTCCCCTTCTCCAGGAGGCAGGCCCGGTCCCCGATGCAGGAGACGTCCCTGATGTCGTGAGTGACGATGATGCTCGGCACGTGGCAGTCGTGAAGCCTCTCCTTCAGCTCCCGCCGCATGGCCTCCTGCCGGCGCACGTCCAGGGCCGCCAGCGGCTCGTCCAGCAGCAGCAGATCAGGCTCTATGATCAGGGCGCGGGCCAGTGCCACCCTCTGCTTCTGGCCGCCCGATATGCTCGATGCCTTTGCCGCCCTCACCTCCCAGAGGCCGCCCTCATCCAGCCGGTCCTTTACCATCAGATCTATCTCCCTTCCGGCAAGCCGGCGGGCGCGCAGCCCAAAGGCCACATTGTCATAGACGCTCATATGGGGAAAGAGGGCATAGCTCTGGAAGACATAGCCGATATTCCTCTCCTCCGGCGCAACATCCTCCTTTATCTCGGAGTCGAAGAGAGTCTTGCCGTTCAGAACGATCCTGCCGGAGTCCGGGCTATTTATGCCGGCGATGAGGTTGAGAAGAGTGGTCTTGCCGCAGCCGTTGTCTCCCACCAGCATGAGGATCTCTCCTCTGGCCACATCCAGCCGGGCGGCCAGAGAAAAGTCCCGCAGCCTCTTGCTGACATCAATTTCCAGCATTGTCATACACCCTCCGGGAGAAGGCCTTTACCAGGAATATGACCAAAAAGGAGATGATCACCAGGATGATAGCCAGGCATAAAGCGGCATCCAGATCCCCCTGCATGGCGGTGTAGATGGCCAGGGGCATGGTCTGGGTCCTCCCCTGAAAGTTGCCTGCGAACATGATTGTCGCCCCGAACTCTCCAAGGGAGCGGGCGAAGGCCATGATGGCCCCCGACACCAGGCCGTTCATGGCGATGGGTACAACCACATGGGAGAAGGTGTACAGCCGTGAGGCCCCCAGGGTTCGGGCGGCGTTTTCAATGGAGAGGTCAACATCCTCAAAGCTGGTCCTCGCCTGGCGGATGAAGAAGGGCGAGGAGACGAAGATCTGGGCGATGATCACCGCCAGGGTGGTAAACGCAATGCTTATCCCCATGGCGTTGAGGTGCTGCCCCACTATTCCCATCCTGCCGAAGGCCATGAGCAGGGCGATTCCTGCCACGGCAGGAGGCATGATAACAGGAAGGTCGATAAGGGAATCAGCGATCTCCTTTCCTGGGTAGCGGAACCGGGCGTTGACGTAGGCCAGGGGCGTTCCCAGGATGACCACTATCAGGGTGCTGACGGCTGCGGTGGACAGCGAGAGATGCAGGGCATCGAGCACCATGGGGCGGCTCAATGAACGCAAAACAGTATCCAGAGGGCTTTTGACGAAGAGCGAGACTACCGGCAGAGCGATGAAGGATATGGTCAGGAAGATGAGAAGGGCGAGGCCAGCCTTCATGCCCCGGCTCCTCAAGCTTTTAAAGAGCCCCCGTCTGAATATGGCCCCGCGAAAAAATCGGACAGAGTCGATTGTTGTCGTATCCCTCTTCTCCAGCATTGTATATTTCAGCCTCCTTCAGGCTGCGGCAGCCTCTGCGGCTCCTCCGGAAGCGCCTGCCTGCACTACAGGAATGAATCCATACTTCTCCAGGATAAATTGACCATCATCGGACATCATCAAATCCAAAAAGGCTTGTGCCTCCTTTGGATATTTGGACTGCGATAGCACACCCACCGGGAAGTCCCCAACTACATTATATTTGTCCGGAACGGATATTCTGGTGACCTTCCCGATCATCTCAGGGCTGACGTCGGATATAAAGGCAAATCCTGCATCTGCCTCGCCCAGGGCAATCTTGGAGACGATGCGGTTTACTGTGGTCTCTTGCGAGACTACGTTAGACAGCACCAATTCCTTATACACCGGCCCATATTCAGGATCCGCGGCCAGCCTGTCCAGAACCTGAAGTGCATAGTCTCCGGCGGGAAGGTCTTTGGTTCCCATCAATATCTTGACTCCTGGTACAGCCATATCCTTTAGGCCTGTGACATTTGCAGGATTGTCATTGGGCACGATTATTGCCACCTTGTTCCTGGCAAAGACCTCTACTGTGCTATTGTTGATAAAGCCCTCCGACTTCAAGGCATCCATGTGCTTTAGGTTTGCCGATACCAGGACATCCGCATAAGCACCTTGCTCAATCTGGGCGCGCAGTGCAGGGACTTTGTCGAAGTTGAACTCTACGCTCATGTTGGTGGCGTTCTCATAAAGACCGCCGATTTCGCTCAGGGCTCCAGTGAGGCCGGCCCCGCAAAACACGGTAAGCTCATGTTTCTCCTCAGCAAAGGCCGGGGAGAAGCAGGCCAGCAAGACGAGCATTGTCAATATTTTGCATTTATCCATCAATGACAACCTCCTTTCACAGATTATTTCGCCTAAGATCCTGAATCAAGTGATCGATTTAGCCACTGGATCAAAGCCGTACCTCTCCAGGATGGCTCCGCCTTCCTCAGATTTCACCAGGTCTATGAACTCCTGGGCTGGGTGGGGGTTCTTGCACTCGGCGGACAGTCCCATGGGATAGTCGGCTATCACATTGAACTGATCGGGTATCTCAACCTGATCGACTTTTGATGCCAGGTCTTCTGTGACGTCGGAGACATATGCAAATCCCACATCTGCCTCTCCCAGGGCCACCTTGGTCACCACAAAGCTGACTGTCGTCTCCTGAGATATAATATTGGCCATCACCTTTTCCTTGAAGTCGGGGCCATAGGCCGAGTCATTGGCCAGCTTGTCGATGATCTGCAGAGCATAGTCGCCAACAGGGACATCCTTGGTTCCTAATACTATCTTTACGCCGGGCCTGGCCAGGTCAGACAGGTTGTTTATGCCGGCGGGATTGTCCCGGGGGATGATCAGGGCGAGCTTGTTTTTGGTGAAGACTGAGACGCTGCTGTTATTCATCAGCCCAGCTCCCTTCAAGGCATTCATGTGCTTGTTGCTGGCCAAGGCCACCACGTCGGCGTAGGCCCCGTTCTCTATCTGGGTGCGCAGAGACTGGGAGCCGTCGAAGTTGAAGGCCACGCTCATATCCGTCTCATTCTCGTAAATGCCGCCGATCTCGCCGAAGGCTCCCGTAAGGGATGCGGCGGCGAATACGACTATCTCATCAGAAGCCTCATCGGTCTGGGCGGCCAGGCCTGCCGGGGCCACGAACAGCAGGGCGGCGAGCAGTAGAGCGGGCAATTTGCAATTCATCATTGATCACTCCTTTATTTCAGGCCGTCTGGCCTGTGTAAACATATATGATTACTATCTTGATTTAAGTTAGCTAATATGTTTATATTGATAATCCTTGCGCCTGTTCATACAGTTGTCATTTCACTGGATTCAAGCAGCGCGTTGGCCAGGCAGTCTACAAAATGCATAGATCCCTCGTATCCCATCAGCCGCTGGTGGGAAGCTCCGAAGCGATCATGATTGGGCAGTCCGATGCGCAGGAGCGGTATCTTCTCCTTTCTGGCCGTCAGTCTTCCGGTGAAAGGGCCTACCATCAGCTCGATATCTCTGCCCGACAACTCTCCGGCGATATCCGAGAAGTCTGCTCCTGCCATTACCCTGGACCCAGGAGCTATCAGCTTGGCAGCTTCAACAAAAGCGGGATTGACTGCGCCGGTGGCCACTATCTGCACCTTCATGCCGAGCTCGACCATCATATTGGTCAGGCCGAGCACCATCTCCGTGTCTCCGTAGACCGCGGTCCTGACATCTGCCAATAGCTTATGGGCGTCGACCATGGTATCCAGCAACCGCCCCCTCTCTTGCTCGTATCTCTCCGGCATGGGAAGCCCGGAGAGCTCCTCCAAGCGGGCCGCAAGACGATCGGCATACTCCAGGCCTATGGGCAGAGGAAGAGCTATATGAGGCACCTTGAACTCCTTTTCCAAAAAGGCCCCTGCTCCCGGCTCCTGCACCATTGCCCCCACAGTCAATGTGGCCATGGAGTTAGCCGTATCCCGAATGTCCTCCAGAGGCGTTCCGCCGGCTGGTATCAGCGGCATTTCCCGGCTATGCGGAGCGTCAAGAGTCTCGGATATGTCCGGCATAAGTATGTACCCCAGCCCCCAGTCGTCCAGGAGCCGTCGTAGATAGCGAACATCCGCCGGAGAGATGATGGAGCCCACCAGGATGTTGAATCGACTGTTGGGCTTTGATTTGGCGGCGATGGTCTTCACCAGGCTTTTGAGAGCCACCCGGTAGCCTACTTCATGAGAGGCAGCGTAGCTGGGAGTGGAAACGGACACTATGGTCACATCCTGGGCCAGGTTTTCCTGAGCCTGGAAATCCCGAACGATTTGGGGCACATCATCGCCAATGGTCTCAGCCAGACAGGTGGTAGCAATGCCGATTACCTTGGGGTGATAGCCGCTAATCACATTCTTCAGACCCTGCATGAGATTGGCGGCTCCGCCGTAGACCGCTCCCTTCTCGCTAAGAGCGGTTGAGGCAATGTCCACCGGCTCCCGGAAGTGGTGCGCCAGGTAAAGGCGCATGTAGGTGCTGCACCCCTGCGAGCCATGAAAGAGCGGCATGCAGCCTTCGATTCCCCGAAAGACCAGCACGCTGCCCATGGGCATGCACATGGAGCAGGGATTAACTGTGGCAAGGCTCTTTGATATCATTGCTCACTCCGGTTATGGTTTCCGTCTGCAATCCTCCGACAATCAAGCTCGACCTCTTCACAGGAAGCTGCCAGACAGGACTGTTGATGGTGATAGAGACTTCTCTGGCAAAGTTCTTCATTCCGGGATAGCCCTCGAAGCTGGTTGTTCGGTCGTGATTGAAGTCGCAGAAAGCGATTCCCATTTTGTAGGCCAGGAAACGCTCTTTAACTCCGGCGACCAGCAGTTCTGCCTTTTGCCTGATGAGCAGCTCCTTCAGCTCCAGGGGATTGGCATCATCGATGATCACTGTTCCTTCCTTTACGATGTAAGCGATATTCTGATAATCCTCTCTGCCTCCGGTCTGGGTGCCAATGATTACAACCTCCATCCCCAGCTCCGAAAAAGCCTTCACCAGTGAGACTGCCTTGGCGGCTCCGCCCATGTAAATGGCTGCTTTCTTCCCGGCAACAAGATTTCGATAGGACTCGATCTCTGGGCTCACCCGTTCCGTCTCCCGGCAGATTATTTCCTCGGCCTTTTCCTTTATCTGCGCCGAGCCGAAGAATTCAGCAGTTGTGCGGAGGGCGGCGGACATGTCCTGCAATCCGAAGAAGCTAACCCGCCGATAGGCAATGCTGTATTTCTCTTCCATCTTCTTGGCCAGGTAGGTCATGGAGCCGCTGCACTGCACTAAGTTGAGCTGCGCTGCATTAGCTCTCTCTATCTCTTCCACCCTGGCGTCACCGGTGAGAGTGGCCACCACCTCCAGCCCCATCTCTTCGAATAATGGCTTGACGAAGGAGAGGTCGCCGGCTACATTGTACTCTCCGAGCAGGTTGATGGATGGCCTTTTAGGCCGGTAATCCCGGATGCCGATCAACTCTATCAGCGCGTTGCAGGCTGCTTTGTAGCCCTCGTTCTTGTTTCCCCGAAATCCTTCCGACTTCACAGGCAGGACTGGAATGCCAAGCTCCTCGCTGGCCTTTCTGCAGACAGAGGTGAGATCATCACCGATAATTCCTACGATGCAGGTGGAATAGACAAAGATGGCCGGCGGATGAAATCTCTTCGCCAGCTCTCGCAAAGATGCCGCCAGCTTCTTCTCCCCGCCGAAGATCACATCCAGCTCCTTCATGTCTGTGGAGAAGCTGCTCCTGTAGAGATCGGGGCCGGTGGAGGTGCTGCCCCGGATGTCCCAGGTATAGCTGGCGCAACCTATGGGACCGTGAACCAGATGCAGAGCATCGGTGATGGGATTGAGAACCACTCTCGCCCCGGAATAGACACAGGCCCTCTGGCTGACTGCTCCGGCCAGGCTATCGCAGTCGCAGGCCAGGGGCATGGAATTCTTGCCCTTCTGAGTGATGTGCTCATCCCTGCCCTCAAATATTTTAACAACGCTCATAACAGCCCCTAAAGGATCATCTCGAAGTGCGTGTCATCCGAATCTCTGTCCCGCCGCTCCAGGAATGTATTTCCGATCATTTCCACAAGTCGAGCCGTTCCGGCATATCCGATGATAGGGAAATAGTGGAGGTTGGCCCGATCGGTGATGGGAAATCCCACCCGCACCAGTGGTATGTCCTCCGCCCGGGCAATCAGCTTTCCGAAGGTGTTTCCGATGAGCATATCCACTGGATGATTCTTGATCTTCTGATGGAGATGGAAGGTGTCACCTTGCAGTGCTTCGCAATCGGAAGCCAGGTTATGTACCTCCTCGGAAAAATTCCTGTCCGGCGTTCCGGTGAGCGCAAAGACGGGATTCATGCCCATCTCCACGGCCAGGCTGACGAGGCCGATAACAGTATCCGGATCTCCGAATATGGCCAGATCCTTGCCATGGAAGTGTGGATGGGCGTCGGTCATCATGTCCACCAGCCGGCCTCGCTCGTACTCAAGCTCTCCCGGAATGGGCACGCCCATGAGGCTGGAGACGGACATGACAAAGGCATCACTGTTTCTGATTCCTATGGGCATGGGGCCGATGACCGCGGGTATGCCGAACTTTCCCTTCAGAACCATGGCGCCTGAAGCTCCGGCGGTCCTTCCCAGAGCAATGGTGGCACGCGAGTTGCCGGCGTCAACCAGATCGGGGATAGTTGTTCCCCCTGGCGGGTACAGGCCTCCCGATTCCGGAGTCAGTGGCGCATCGAAGACGTCTGTGGTGTCAGGGAATACAATTGATGGGACGCCCATGACAGATAGAAGCCTCTTGATCTCCCGGATATCCCCCGGATCCACGAAGCCGGGAATGATGTTGAGTTTGCCGTTAGGCTTGCTCTTCCTGGGGAATGTCTGAGCGATGGCTTTGACCGCATTGTCATAGCCGGTGATATGCGAGCCCACATAGCTTGGGGTATTGGCTATGACCACTTTCGTCCTGGGATCAAAGAACTCCTCTTCTTTGATCTCTTCCATGAAGCTGTGCACATCATCCCCAATGGTCTCAGAGGAGCAGGTGGTGTTTATGGCCAGCACATCGGGGTGGTAGATGTTGACTACATTGTCCACGGCCTCCTTGAGGTTGTTCCTGCCGCCGAAGACCACGGAATCCTCGGTGAAGGAGGAGGTTGCAGCTAGCGTGGGCTCCCGGTAGTGGCGAGCCAGCACCATGCGCAGGTAAGACGAGCAGCCCTGCGAGCCATGGGTGATAGGCATGCAGTTGTGGATGCCTTTATAGGCCATGATGGCCCCTATGGGCTGGCAGATCTTGGCCGGGTTTATGACCAATGTCTCGCGCTCGGCCATCTGTTTGGGTGTGTAATCAAGCATTGTTCTGCCTCCAGGGCGGGGTTATGAATTTCCAGGTGGGGCTGTTCACAGACATGTCTATGTCCTTGGCAAACTGCACGAAGCCTTCAAAGCCTGTGTAGGGGCCGCTGTAGTCATAGGAGTGCATCTGCCGGGATGGGATGTGCATCTTCTGGAAGACGTACTTGTCTTTGATTCCCGAACAGAATAGAT
>CAYQKI010000022.1:0-23630 GCA_964418105.1 uncultured Methanotrichaceae archaeon
AATGAGCTATCAGGGGCAACAGGTGCAATGAAGGAGCTCGCCCCCAGGATGATAAGTGAGTTGAAGGCGTTAGATCCCAGAACATTTCCCAGGGCGATCTCTGTTCTGCCCCTTTTTGCGGCGAGAACTGAGGTGGCAATCTCGGGCAGAGATGTTCCCACGGCCATTAAAAAGAATGCTACAAGAGATTCATCAATCTCAAGCTGCAAAGAGATGGACAGAGCTGAAGAGATGAGATATCTGGCTCCGATGTAAAGCATGGCTAATCCCGCGAAGAAAGCAGCAAATTGCTTTGGGTCATACTTCTCACCAGCCTCTCTCTTAGACTCTTGGTGGCTTTTGATCTCATGATGCAGAAAAGCCAGATACATAGCTATCAGAGCCAGCCCTTCCATCCAGGTTACATTCAGATCTATGAAGACCACCAGAGTGGCCGTGGCCGAAGCGAGAAGCAACGGCACATCAATATCTGATATCTGCCGGCTGACATATATGGGATAGAGAAGGCTGCTCAGCCCCAGAGCCAGGCCGATGTTAGCTATATTGGAGCCGATGACATTTCCCACCACCAGCCCGGTATGGGTGGAGTGCATGGCGAATAGAGATGCAGCAAGCTCAGGCAGAGACGTCCCGAAGGCTACGACCGTCGCCCCGATGACGAACTCCGAGATTCCTGCTGCCTTTGCCATGTGCCTGGCGCTGTTCGTTAGCAGCCTTGCCCCCAGAAGAAGGGCAGAAAGGCTGGAAAAGAAAATGAGGTATTGCAGCATCTGTGTAATCAAGACAGCCTCATGGAATAATAATCTATCCGGAGATATCGGCGGCCACCATTGCTTATTACATACTATAAACCTGTAAACGAATAGGAAAACAATATATACATCCTCGAATACATACGTAAGTTAATTGGCTTGACATATGGATGAGCAGACATAGCCAGAGCGAAACCTAGAACAACCAGAAGGGAGACAGACCAATAGGCAGTGAAGGGGGCGGAGATTACCTTTGTACATTAAAGAGGTGGAACTCAAGAACTTCAAGTCCTTCGGCAGAAGCGTCCGGGTTCCTCTCAAGAACGACTTCGTGACTGTTACCGGGCCCAACGGTAGCGGTAAGTCGAATATCGTCGATGCCCTGCTCTTCGCCCTGTGCCTCTCCAGCTCCCGGGCCATGCGAGCGGAGAGGCTGCCTGACCTCATCTACCGGGGAGATAGCGGCAAGAATCCCGATTATGCCCAGGTGACAGTCAAGCTGGACAACACCGGCCGCATCTTTCCGTTGGACCAGGACATCATCGAGGTCTCCAGGAAGATCAAGGTCAAGTCTGACAAATATGCCTCTTCTTACTATTTTAACGGCAAGTCCTGCGGCCAGGCGGAGCTCTTGGACCTGCTGGCCAAGGCGGGAATAACTCCGGAGAGCTACAACATCGTCATGCAGGGGGATGTGACCCGCATCATTGAGATGACGGCCTTCGACCGCAGGAAGATCATAGACGAGATCGCCGGCGTCTCGGAGTTTGACGAGAAGAAGAAGAAGGCCATGGATGAGCTGGATGTGGTTCGGGAGCGCATCGGCCGGGTGGATGTGATCCTCGAGGAGGTATCATCTCAACTGTCCAGGCTGCAGGTGGAGAGGGATCGGGCTCACTCTTACCAGGCGCACCGGGAGGAGCTGGCCAGGCAGGAGGCATTTCTGCTGCTGGCCCGGCTCAGGGAGGCCTCGAAGGAGCTGGCCAGCCTGGATGCTGAGATCTCTTCACTGGAGGAGGAGAATCAGGAGCTATTGGAGAAGGCAGAGGGCAAGAAGGCAGAGCTTGCCGCCCTCGATGAGAAGCTCGCCACCTTAAGCCACGAGATCGTCCACAAGGGAGAGGATGAGCAGATCTCCGTCAAGCGCAGAATCGAGGAGCTGAAGGGGGAGATCGCCCGGCAGAAGGCCATGGCCGAGATGGCGGAGAAAGCCGCCGCCGAGACGGACAGCCAGCAGAAGAGCTGCTTCATCCAGGTTGAGAAGCTCTCCCTTGAGCTCGCCGCAGTGCGGGAGAAGATGAGGGACGCTGGCCTGCGGCAGGCCAGCATCAAAGGGGAGCTGGATGATCAGATGCTGCTCTCCGCAGCCGCCAAGGAGAGCCTGACTGCGGCTGACGCCAGGTTTGCCGGCCTGCGCGATGACCTGGACGGGGGGCGGCAGGTTCGGGAGGGGGCCAAATCCCGGCTGGCGGATCAGGTGCGGGAGAGGGACCGGCTGCTGGATGCCACCCGCCGGGCGGGGCTGGAGAGAGAAGAGCTGTCATCGGGCATCAAGGAGGCCCTGGACAGTCTGGCGGGCATTGACCACGAGGCAGAAAAGCTCAGGGCAGATGTTGCCGCCCTCAACGACCAGGCCATGCAGATGGAGAGGGACAGAGACGACCTGGAGAGCGCCCGGCTGCGGCTGCGCCGGGAGATAGTCGAGGCGGACAGGGAGCTGCAGAGGCTGCAGGCCGAGTTTGCCAAGTGCGACGGGCGCATGAGGGCTGCCGAAGACAAATCGGGATACAGCCGGGCGGTGGAGGCGGTGCGCTCCGCCATAAAGAGGCAGATGCTGCAGGGGCTCTACGGAACAGTATCCGAGCTGGCCAATGTGGAGGCGAAGTACTCCACTGCTCTGGAGGTGGCAGCGGGGGCGCGCATGCAGAGCATTGTGGCAGAGACGGACGGCGATGCCGCTGCGGCCATCGAGTACCTGAAGAGGTCTCAGATCGGCAGGGCCACGTTCCTGCCCTTGAACAAGCTGGAGGGGGGAGCGAGGGGCGGCCCGGGCAGCCGGCCCAGCCACCCTGGCGTGGTGGATTATGCCCTCAACCTGGTCGACTTCGAGCCCAAATTCCAGCCGGCCTTCTGGTATGTCTTCAGGGATACCCTGGTGGTGCAGAGCCTGGGGGACGCCCGCCAGCTCATGGGCCGCTACCGCATGGTCACTCTGGAAGGCGACCTGGTGGAGAAGTCGGGAGCCATGACCGGCGGCCACTATCGCTCCAAGATGAAGTTTGCCGCTGAGGAGAAGAACAGGCTTCTGGAGCTATCGGATAGGATTGCATCCGCGGAGGGAGAGAGGAGCGAGAGGCTGGACAGGCAGGACCGGATCGAGGAGCAGATCTCCCGGATCAATCGGGAGGTCGAGGAGCTGAACAAGGGCATCTCCAAGAAGACCTTCCAACTGGATGAGATGGGGTCATCCAAGCCCCGCCTGGAGAAGGCCGTATCCGAGAAGAGGGAGCGGCTGGCGGCCATGGAAAGAGAGTCCTCCGGCTTCAAAGAGCGACTGAGCAGCCTTGAGAAGGAGATTCGGGATTCGGAGGACGCCCTGGCGGTGGTGCAGGAGAGGATCGACCGGCTGGAGGCGGAGCTGAAGGGCTCGGAGATTGTGGAGCTGAACCGCAAAGCCGATGCCGCCGGATCAGAGATCAAGAGGCTCACGGACAGGATCTCCTCCATCGACTCTGAGATCCTCAAGGACAGGATTCGGGAGGAGGGGCTCACTGAGAAGATCGCCGAGCTGGGGGCAAGGAGGCAGTCCCTGGAGGCCCAGAAGGCAGAGTCTTCGCAGAAGAAGGATGCGGCAGAGGCGCAGGTCACCTCTCTGGTCGAGCAGCTCGCCGGGGCGCAGGCCCGGGAGGCGGAGATTGAGGGCGAGCTGTTCGGGCTGAAGGGAGAGCGGGGAGGCATACTGGAGAAGAGCCTGGCCATCCAGAGAGAGATAGACCAGGCGGAGAGGGAGAGGGACAGGATCGAGGCCAGGAGGAACGCCACTGCTGCTGCCCGTGACTCTTCCGGCTCCAGGGTCGAGGCCCTGAGAAACCAGATCGAGGGCTCAGGTGTGGACCCGATCCAGGAGCCGCCCAGCAGCGAAACCGTGGCTGAGAAGATCATGGCCCTCGAGCAGGCCATGCGGGCTCTTGAGCCCGTGAACATGCTGGCCATAGCCGAGTACGACCACGTCAAGACCCGCTACGACATTTTAGCCCAGCGGAGGAGCACCCTCTCCGGGGAGAGGGAGGCCATCATCGATAAGCTGGAGAGGTACGACCAGATGAAGAAGGAGGCTTTTCTCACCAGCTTCACTGAGATCAACAAGAACTTCAAGGCCATATTCCAGGAGCTGTCCAGGGGCGAGGGCGACCTGATGCTGGAGAGCCCGGAGGAGCCGCTGACAGGGGGCATGACCATCAAGGCCCGGCCGGCGGGAAAGCCCTTCCACCGGCTGGAGGCCATGTCAGGCGGAGAGAAGAGCCTCACCGCACTGTCGTTCATATTTGCCATTCAGATGTACCGGCCGGCTCCCTTCTATGCCATGGATGAGATCGACATGTTCCTGGACGGGGCCAATGTGGAGAGGGTGGCGAGGCTCATCAAGAAGATCTCCGCCCGGGCCCAGTTCATAGTGGTCTCTCTGCGAAAGCCCATGATCCTTCAATCGAGGTACACCCTGGGTGTGACCATGCAGGACAACAACATCACCAGTGTGACCGGCATCTGCACCAGGGCTGAGGACCGGGAGAGAGAAGGCGCAGCAAGCGCTGCTGGAGAAGATACGGAGAGAGGCGCCGAATCAGGCATTGACTCTGGCATCGGCTCCGGCGCTCCCCCAGGCAGCATTGCGGAGATGCAGGCTGCAGCAGACGCAGAGCAGTTACAGGCTGAGGCTAAATGAGCGAAGATCAATCCGACCACGAGTTCGAGTTCGGCGAGCCGGCGGAGGTGCTGGTGGAGCTGGCCCGGCGGGGCGATATCAACCCCTGGGACATCGACATCGCAAAGGCCACGGAAAAGTTCCTGCAGTACATCGACTCCCTGGAGAAGAGGGACCTGAGAATTCCGGCCAGAACTCTGCTCTATGCCAGCATCCTGCTGCGCCTCAAGTCCGACTCCATGGAGGAGCAGAAGGAAGAGGAGCCGGAGCCTGAACTGGAGGAGCCCGCCGAAGATGAGGAGGTCATAGAGGAGAATCTCCCCCTCCCGCCCATCCGGCGCCACAGCAAGCGACCTGTAACTTTGGACGAGCTGATATCGGAGCTGAAGAAGGCGGAGATGGTGGGCAGGAGGAAGGCCATGCGGGAGCGCTGGCCCACCACTGAGGAGACCGTCTTAGACCTCTCCCACGATGAGGGCATCGAGGACCGCATCAGGGCGCTGGGGCCGATACTGGACGACATGTTCATGGAGACGCCCACGGTCACCTTCCGGGAAATTAACAGACGGCACGGCGAAGCCGAGGACGGGGTGACGGATTATGTCTCGCTGCTCTTCATGGCCCAGAGAAAGCAGGTGTGGCTGGAGCAGCCGGAGATATTCGGGGAGCTGTTTGTGAGAAGGCACGGGTGAAATGCGCCAATCAGTAGAGCAAGCCGTCACCGCTCCTGCAGGCACTCACTCCAAAGAAAGCTATTAGATCCGGATGATTAGGTCGATCCTTAGAGCCAAGCATCAAAAAACCGAATCGTGCTCATTACAGGCTCACGCGATGGAGCGAAGCCGCAAAGCCAAAACATTAGCCTTTGTGAGTTCTTTGTGAGCTTTGTGCTCTTTGTGGTTTGCTGTTTGCATTCCGGAAATTCGGCTCTGCGAAGGCGATTGATTGCCATGCTTGCCCGCCCTGGTTGGCAGCCCCGCCTGCCACCCCGGCCCGCCTGTGAAATATTCTACGAATTATAAAAATCCAGGGGCAAAACGGCTGCTGCCCGCTCCCACGCACGCGCCCGCCCGCCTGCAAGCGTCCGCCAGCGTGCCCCTAGCCCGCAAGGTACTGCAAGACTTGTTATCTCCCGCCAATGCAAAGGAATCAGAATCAGATCACAAAAGGCCGCAAGGGCAAATGCATCAATCCCGGCTAACCGCAAGCGACCAAGCGTCAGAAGCCTCCCCGGCGCTGAGGGGTCCCCGTCACAGTCCTCGCGCGTTTAACCGCGCGCGGCGCCCACTGCAAAGAATGATGTGCAGATCCAGAGCAACGGAATCAAGCAGGAATCGGAAAGACAATCAACAATGCGATAGTGCCTCATTTTCCAAGCTGACGAAGCCGGTGAGCCCGGCGGACTGGAGAATATTATATATATTATAATAATATTTGGCCAGCTTCCTGCTGCCTTCTCGCTTCCGCGCACATGGCGCGCCTGACGGCTCACGCCTGTGGTCTTGGCCGCACGTCCACACGCTTGCGCGCGAGGCCGCTTGGCGAAGGGGCAACCGGCCCACTTAAATTTTATAAGTTGAATATCATACTAGCGCCGTTTCGTAAAGACACCGAATTCACACGAGTCACGCCAATACCCATTTATCTGTGGAACACTGAAAAGAGATTGGTTGAAGTTCATGAGCGGAGTAATAAAAGCGCGTTATGAGAATAAAGTCCTAAAACCCCTCGGAGAGGTTGAACTCAAAGAGGGCGAGGTAGTAGAGATTGAATTAAGGAAAAAAAGCATCTTTGGCCTCTTGAAAGGATGGAAGATCGATACGCAATCTATGAAGGATGAATTGAGAGAAATCGATGGATAGGCTATTCGCAGACACCTACGCGCTTATTGAGCTTCTCAAAGGAAATCCCAACTATGAATACTATTCTCAGGCACATTTAGTCGCTACTGAATTCAACATTTTCGAACTTACATATGCTCTATTCAGGGATTTCGGACGGGATGAGACAGAGAGAGTCGTCAGACTAATGAGAGACAAGGTAGAGATTTTACCAACGGATGATCCAGATTACCTGAACGCATCTGAATTTAGAAAGTCGGCCAACAAGACTGGAAAAAAGCTCTCTCTCATCGATGCCCTTGGATATGCGTATTCGAGAAAACTTGGAATTAAATTCTTGACGGGAGACAGGGAATTCGTTGATATGCAAAATGTAGAATATATCAAATAGCCGTTCTTTGTGGGCTTTGTGCTCTTTGTTTGCATTCCGGAAATTCGGCTCAGCGAAGTCGATCGATTGCCATGCTGCCCGCTCCCACGCACGCGCACGTGGGGCGCATGCAAGCGCCCGCCAGCATGCCCCTCGCCCGCGAGGCCCGGCAGGATGTGTGATCTCCGGCCAATGCAAAAGAAGCAGAAGCATAATCCAAAAGCTGCAAGGGCAAATGCATCAATCCCGGCTAACCGCAAGCGACCAAGTATCAGAAGCCTCCCCGGCGCTGAGGGGGCCCCGTCATCACCCTGCGCGTTTAATCGCGCGCGGCGCCACTAGCCTAAAAAAATGCAATGTTCTTCCCCACTCCGCCGGTGGCTCCTTCCCTCACCCCTTCCTGTAGAACACCCTCTGCGCCTTTCCCTCCGTACGGGGCAGGCCGCCAATGGGATAGACGTCTCCTCTCGGGGAGAATCCGAGGGCCTCCTTGAGGGCTTTTTCCACCATGAACCCGGTCACACCAGGCTCGGCCTCGACGTTGACCCGCACATCCTTGACCCCGTCGACCTCCTCCACGATGATCTGGTAGTTGCTGCCCACACCCTTTATGCCCATCAGCGTCTGCTCCACTTGCTTCGGGAAGAAGTTGACACCCTTGACTATGATCATGTCGTCGATCCTGCCTGTGATGGGAGCGATCCTCAGGTGGGTCCTGCCGCACTCACACCTCTCCCTGGATATGACCCTTGTCAGGTCGGCAGTCCTGAATCGTATGACCGGCAGGGCCTCACGGTTGAGGGCGGTGACAACGAGCTCGCCCGTCTCCCCGTCGACCACAGCCTCGCCTGTGATGGGATCCACAACCTCCAGCAGATACTGGTCCTCCCAGACATGCAGGCCGTCGTGGGCCGGGCAATCCTGGCCGAGGGTTCCCACCCCTCCCGTCTCCGTCATGCCGTAGATGTCGAAGACCTCGATTCCCAGGCCCTCGGAGATCCTCTTCTTCATGGACTCCGAGAATGCCTCCGCCCCGAAGATGCCTATCTCCAGGTCGGGCAGCTTCTCGCCCATCTCCTCCATGACCTCGATGATGCGCACGCCATAGGAGACCACACCGGTGAGGATACGGGTCTTCAAATCCCGGGCCAGCCTCACCTGCCTCTGGGTGTTGCCCGGCCCGGCTGGAATCACGAACAGCCCTGCGGCCCGGGCGCCGTGATACATGCCGAAGCCGCCATTGAAGAGGCCGAAGAGAGGAGTGATCTGCACCCCATCGCCCGGAAGGCCGCCGGCCATGCGGTAGCATCTTGCCATGCACTCCGCCCACTGGGCGAGATCTGCTGCCGTGTAGGGCATGATAACCGGCGTTCCCGTGGAGCCGGAGGACATGTGCATCTCCACCACCTGCCGGCGCGGCACACAGGACAGGCCCATTGGATAGCTTTTTCTCAGCAGATCCTTTCCGGTCATGGGAAGCCGGCTCACGTCCTCAATGCCCCGGATCTCATCCGGCCTGACGCCCTTTTCATCAAAGAGCTTCCTGTAGATCGGATTGGAATTGTAGACGTGATCGATAGCCGCCCTCAGACGTCTGCTCTGCAGCTCTCCTATCTCCTTTCGCCCCAAGGTCTCCATCTTTTCATTGTGAAAATTGCCCTTCATTTCATGCTCCTCCCCAGATCAAATGCCCTCAGATTGATATCCAAAAATTTCTCCTTGACCGATACGGCTATGGCCTGCGTCCATGCTTCGTCCGGCAGGTCCAGACCCCTGGACACCGCCCCCAGGAGGACGATGTTTGCGGCCTGAATGCTGCCCAGAGAGGACGCTGCCTGGGCAGCCCGGATGTAGGCCAGCCGTGCAAAGGCCTGCTTGAGCAAGCCCTCGACATCCACAGGATACTTTGCAGCTCCCGATGAGACTGTCACTGGCACAATGGCCTGGGCGCTGACCACGGCCAGGCCGCCCGGAGCCAGGAAGTCGGCAAAGCGCAGGGCTTCGATCTGCTCCAGGGCACCGAGCACACAGGCCGTGCCTTTCGCCACCATGGGGCTATGCACCTCCCTGCCGTAGCGCACCTGGGCCACCACCGAGCCGCCCCTCTGGGCCATGCCGTGCACCTCATTGGTCTTTACATCGTAGCCGGCCTGCATGGCCGCCTGGGCAAGGACCTCGCTGGCCAAAAGGATGCCCTGGCCGCCCACGCCCACCAGCACTATGCTCTTTGTCCCCGCTTCATTCTCCATCACTTCTCCCACTCCGCTCATGCCTTCTCACCTCCCCGGATGGCTCCTGCCGGACAGACCTGCTGGCACAGGCCGCAGCCGGCGCAGAGGCTCTGGTTGATGTGGGGATTTCCCTGCCCGCCCTCAATGGCCGGGCAGCCCAGCTCCAGGCACAGCTCGCAGCCCCGGCACTCGTCGGCGTCAATGCTCCTCACCGGTCCCACCTTCTTTCTCTCCCGCAGGGGACAGGGAGCGCGGGAGACGATCAGTGATGGCTCATTGGCCTCTATCTCCCGGAAGATGACCTCCTCGGCCTCTTCCAGGTTGTAGGGGTCGATTGCAGAGATTCTCTGCAGGCCGCAGGCCCTCCCGAAGTCCTCGATTCTGGCCGCAGGAGACTGCTCGCCCTGCAGGGTGCGGCCCGTGCCGGGGTGGTCCTGGTGGCCGGTCATGGCCGTGGTGCGGTTGTCCAGGACGATGATAGTAGACCGGCCCCGGTTGTAGGCGATGTCCAGCAGGCCGGTGATCCCGGAGTGAAAGAAGGTGGAGTCTCCCACGATCCCTACCACCGGCCGGGACTCGCCCGCCTTCTCCAGGCCGTGGGCCATGGAGACGCCTGCACCCATGCAGAGGATGCTGTCCATTCTGTCCAGGGGCGGAAAGGCTCCCAGGCTGTAGCAGCCGATGTCTCCCGTCACCACCACGTCCTTTTTGCCCAGGGCGTAGAATATGCCCCGGTGGGGGCAGCCCGGACAGAGCACTGGCGGCCTGGGAGGAAGCATGCTGGCAAAAGGTGAAGGCTTGGATGCCGGCAGCCTCCTCTCTTCCAGAAGGGCCTTTGATTCCAGCAGCCTGTCCTCGGAAAGCTCCATGATGCCTGGCACGACGTCTCTGCCCCGGCAGGCGATGCCGAGGGCTTTGACGTGCTGCTCGATGAAGTCGTCCAGCTCTTCCACAATGAGCAGGCTCTTTACCCCGCCGGCAAACCGGCGGATGAGCTCGTCGGGGAAGGGATAGGACATGCCGAGCTTGAGGATGCTGGCATCCGGCCAGACCTCGCGGGCGTACTGGTAGGCTATGGAGTGAGTGATGATCCCCAGATCCCTCTCCCGCCACTCGATGCGGTTTGCCGGGCAGGTCTCGGCAAAAGCCCGCAGCCGGGCGAGCCTCTCCTCGACCCTTACTCGCATGGGCCGGCCCCAGACGGGTATGGGCACAAAGCGGGGCGGGTCCTTGACCAGGCCGACCTTCTTTTTCGAAGCCACTCTCTCCTCTATCTCGACGAGGCTCCGCGAGTGGCTGACTCTGGTGGTGGTGCGCAGGATGGCCGGCGTCTTGAAGTCCTCCGAGACCTGGAGGGCCAGCCTGAGCAGGTCCTTTGCCTCCTGGCTGTCGGAGGGCTCGAACAGGGGCACTTTTGCGAAGCGGGCATAGTTTCTGGTGTCCTGCTCGTTCTGGGAGGAGTGCATCCCCGGGTCGTCGGCCACGCAGGCCACAAAGCCGCCCTCCACGCTGATGTAGGAAAGCGTCATCAGCGGGTCGGCGGCCACATTGAGGCCGACGTGCTTCATGGTGACTATGCACCTCGCCCCGGCCAGGGCGGCTCCGGCGGCCACCTCGAAGGCCACCTTCTCATTGGGCGACCACTCGCAGTAGACCTCCGGCTTATGCCTGGCTAAGTTCTCCAAAATCTCAGTAGAAGGCGTTCCCGGATAGCCCGCAGCCACAGTGACTCCGGCCTCGAAGGCCCCGCGGGCGATGGCCTCATTGCCGGACAGCAATCGTCTCAATTCCAGTTCTCCTGAAGTGACCTGTTGATGGTAGTTGGTCGTTTATGCGCAATCGTATACATCGGGATGTTGAGGCGATGCGGATTTCGGTTTATAATCCTTGTGGTGAAGCCGGGGGGAAACCTTTTTAAATCTCATTGTCCTGCAAAGCACATCAACGTACAAATCAGTACATAGGAGGAACAAATACCGTGCCGCTGCCTTACACTATGCTACTCATCTCCATCGCCGCCATGATTGCCCTGACCCTCTTTGTCCTCATGCGGAGGTACCATGATTAACGAGATTCTGCTCGTGGCCTACGTGGCCCTCATCGTCCTGCTCTCCCTCAAGCTTCGCCAGGGCACATTCTCCGGCTTTGCCATCTCCGACAGAAACATCGCCTACCCGGCGGTGATCGGCATCGCCTACACCGCCGCCTACTTCAGCGCCGCCTCCTTTTTAGGCGGGGGCGGCTACGGCCTTGCTGCCGGCATGCCCTGGGTGGTCTTCTGCGCGTTCTTCCACGTGGCCTTCGCCTGCCTGGCCTGGCTCATGGCGGGAAAGATCTGGGCCATGGCCAGGCAGTACGACGCCAAGACAGTGCCTCAACTGCTGGAGAAGCGCTACCACTCCCCGCGGGGCAAGGTGATACTGGCAGCCATCATGCTCATACTTTACACCGTCTATCTGGTGCCCATCTTCAAGGGCTGCGCCACCCTCCTCCAGGGCTTGATCGGCGTCAGCTACCTGCAGGGGCTGATGATCGCCGTGGCCATCGTGGCCGTCTATTATGCCATTGGGGGCCTTCCGGCCATCATCTGGATCGGCTTTATCCAGGGTGTTCTCATGCTGGCCGGCGCCATCCTGCTCTACGGAGGCCTCTTTTCCGCCGGGGGCGGCATGCAGATCTGGGAGAGAATTCCCGATGCGGTCCTGAGCATGAATGGGCTGAACGTCCCCTGGCAGAAGACTCTCGGCATGGCCTTTTCCATAAGCCTCGGCCTGCTGGCTCTGCCCGACCTGCTGATCATGATCTTCTCGGCGAAGGACAGAAGAGTGGTGCGCTTTGCCGGCGTCTACGGCCCCATCTCCATCGCCATATACGCAGTGTGTGTCTTCTCCCTGGGAATACTGGCCTACGGGGTGGTGAGCGCCGCCGACCTGGCGCCGTTCCTCAAGAATCCGGACGGACTGGTGCCCTTCCTGGCCAAGACGCTTCTTCCTCCAGGCTTTGACGCCGTCATCCTCCTGGCAGCCATATCAGCAGCCATGTCCACCATGAGCGCCATCGTCCTGGTCACCACCACATCTCTGACCTCAGACATCCTGCGCTACCTGCGCCCCGATATATCCGACAGGAAGACGCTCCTCCTCACCAGGGTGGTGGGCGTGGCCATACTGCTCATCGCCGCCGTATCGGCAGTGGACGTCCCCCAGCAGATTGTGCCCCTGGTATCGGTGAGCATGGGGGTCATTGCCTGCTCTGTACTGGTGCCCCTCATCTTCGGCCTCTACTGGGACAGGGGAACTGAGGCCGGGTTTGTGGCCAGCCTGCTCGCCTCCTTCCTCTCTGTGGTCGTCTGGAACTTCTACGGCAACCCCCTCATCCATCCCGTCTTTGTGGGCCTCTTCTGCGGCGCAGCAGCCTACGTCGCCGCCAGCCTGGCAACAGCCGGGCCGGAGAGGCTGAGGCTGGCGAAAGAGAGAGAAAACGCTTTATCTGGTGGCAAATAGGCTGTCAATTCAGCCTATTGCCAAATCAGATGGATTTAAATACATTTTTTGATGACAAGTCGTTTTGCCAGACAAATGCAATTGCGGCAGTCACCTGCCGTCCCTTGAGCCTACTTTTGGATTAAATTAATATACCGAATCAGAGAGCCATACACATATCCCAAGGAGGGATTATCCATGGCTGAGATGAGAAATTTTGCCCTGAGAGATGCAGAGGGAAATGAGATTGGAGTCTTCACAGGAAAATCGCCCAGACAGGCCGCCCTGAAGGCAGCCAATCGCGGCTACACCGACATCAAGCTGAGGGAACGCGGCACCAAGAAGGTGCATGTCTTTACAGGAGAGAGAGTGCAGGTGGACAAGCCTGCCGGAGCGCCCGCCTGGATGCCCGACAAGATCTGGAAGCCCAAGGTCAAGAAGATGGGCATCCAGAAGCTGGAGTAGATCTCTTTTATAGGAAAAATCCGTAAGGCCGGCCGCATGGCCAGCCTTAATTATTCTTGCCATTTCCGCCAGACTCAGACCGTCAGGTTGCCTCCCATTGCGGGATTTATCAGGCTGGAATTATTCAATCCCGCAGCAGCGAGATCGCCCTTTTTTGAGGCGCATACCGTCTCAAAGTCTCTGTATCTGCTCCAGGGACCGTCTCCTGCATCATTTTCCGCCCTTATGCGCCACGAATAGAGGGCGTCGTCATCGGGCAGGGCGATGGGCAGGATGGCTGAGCACCTCGATCCAGATGCTACTTCCGAAGCATCGAACCAATCCTCGAATATCATAGTGGTGCTGTTTTCAATCTGGAGGTGATACTGCACCGCCCTGGAGGCAGCCGTCCAAACAAAGCGCGGCGATGAGACGGAGATGAGGCCGTTGGGCAGCAGAGGCGTGCAAATTCCCGGTGGCCTATCTTGATACATGAAGCTCAGGAAATTGCTCCAGGGGCCTTCTCCCTTGCAGTTCCTGGTCTGAATCCACCACCGGTAAGTCCCAGGAGCAAGATCGAGAACAGGGGTGACAGAGCATATATCGCCGGATAAAACCTCCTCGGCATCATAGCAGTCATTGCTCAGCGGATGGGCGAGGTCTTTGGCGTTTGCCACCTTAAGGCAGTACTGAGTGCATCCAGCCACTGCCTTCCATACGAATGTGGGATTCTTGCTGCCGGTTATGTCTTTAGGAGAGACCAGAGTGGCCCTATCGGGGTAGGCAGCGGAGGTGCAGATGGAAAATTGCATCTCCTGACTCCATTTGCCGTCATTGCAGTTCCAGCTCTGCACCCTCCAGGTGTAGTCTCCTCCCTGCAGAGATTGCAGAGGGGTCACAGTGCACTGGCCGCCGGCAGAAAGATCAGAGGCATTGTACCACTGCCTGAGGACTATGTCATCACCTTCGTCCCTGACCTCCAGGCAGTAGAACTGGCTGGCAGCCACGGACTTCCAGACGTAGGTGGGAGTGCCGGAGTTCTGGATGCCTGTGGGTGATATGAGATCGGGGGCCTCGATGGCCGGCAGATCGGATGCATTGGACGGTACAGTGGGCAGACCGGCCTCAAAGACGGTAGCATTGGAGCAGTCTTCTACCGTTTGCCCGGACGGCATCTGCGCAGAGCAGCCCAGCAAAAGCAGAAGCATGACAGTCACGGCTGTGGCCATCAGCCTGCGCTTCAATAATTCTCGTTTTATCATAAAATCCTCTCTTTTCCTGGGAGTTAATTTGTAGACATTAGATATATATTTTTTACTGAAAAATCGTAGATCATCAATGAAATCCAATCAACAAACGAGATGCTCAAATCCAACAATATTAATAAAATAGTACCACAGAGGGCTCTTTTCCCCTCTGTGGCCCCGCCTGAAAATAGGGAATGGATGCTGGAAGGATGCCCGCGCCTAAGGCACCAGCCGCCTTCTGTCGCGCGGGAATATCACAGCGTCGCGAATGTTCTCCAAATTGAGCATGGTCATGACCAGCCGGGACAGCCCCAGCCCCCATCCGGCATGGGGCGGCATGCCGTAGCGGAAGGCGTTGAGGTAGAACTCGAATCCGTCCGGGTCGAGGCCCTTGTCCTTGATGCGCGCCACGAGCTGATCGTAATTGTGCACTCTCTGTGCGCCGCTGGCCAGCTCCATGCGCGGGTGCATGAGGTCGAATCCCCGGCAGACCTCGGGCCGGTCCTCATAGGGAAGGGTGTAGTAGGGCTTGATGGAGGAGGGCCAGTCGGTGAGGAAGTAGTGCTCTCCGATGCTCTCACCCAAAAACCTCTCCGTCTCTGTATCCAGGTCGTCTCCCCACTGCATCTTGACGCCCGCCTTCTCGCTAGCCAGCTCCAGGGCTTCGGTATAGGTGATGCGCCGGAAGGGCAGGCTCGGGACCTTCAGTTCGAGCCCCAGGACCTCCAACTGATATTTGCAGTTCTCGGCCACATGCCGGTAGGCTCCCGCCACCGCCTCCTCCAGGACCTCCATGACCGCCTTATCGTCAGCGAAGCTGATCTCCAGGTCGATGGATATGGCCTCATTGAGGTGGCGGCGGGTATCGTGCTCCTCCGCCCGGAAGATGGGGCCGATCTCAAAGACCCGGTCCATTCCCGCAGACATGAGCATCTGCTTGTACAGTTGCGGGCTCTGGTTGAGGAAGGCCTCCTTTTCAAAGTAGGAGATGGGAAACAGGTCTGTCCCGCCCTCAGTGGCCGCAGCCACGATCTTGGGCGTGAAGACCTCGGTCACACTCTTTCCGTAGAAGAAGCTCCTCAGGCTCTGCACCACAGCGCTTTCTATCTCAAAGGCAGCCAGAACGCAGGGCCTCCTTATGTCCATGAACCTGGAGTCGAGCCGCGTGTCCAGCTCGCACTCCACCTTCTCAGTGGGGTCCAGAGGCAGAGGCACCTGGGCAGAATTGAGCACTGTGATCTCCGCGGGCAGGATCTCATAGCCCCGGGGGGCCTTGGCCTCAGCCTTGACCGTCCCCCTCACCATCACCACGCTCTCCCTGCTGATGGTCCTGGCGCTCTTGAAGGCCTCCTTTCCGAGCAGCTTCTTTACGAGTGTGATCTGGGCCAGGCCCTTTCTGTCCCGCAGCACCAGGAAGGCTATGCCACCCAGGTCGCGCGTCTCGTGGGCAAAGCCGGCCAGCGTGACCTCTTTGCCATCCATCTCCGCATTGATGTCGCCTGAATAATGAGTTCTAAGGATCAAGTCGTCTCACGCCCGCGAGTTGGAATTCATGATATAAAAGCCGTCTGATGAAAGATAAAGCCAAATAAGAGTAAGACTATTTTTTGAGGTAGCTATGCTATCATCCCTGCAGGATCTGCTCGGCAAAAAGGAGTTTCAGGCCTATCTCTTCGTGGCCGGGTGGCTGCTGCTTAACTGGCCGCTCATAGAATTGGGCAAGGACTATACCGTAATGGGCATGCCGGGCATTTTAGTCTATGTGGCCTGCATCTGGATGCTGCTCATCCTAGCCCTGTTCATCTTCGAGAGGAGAGATTCCAGTTGATCGGCCCCCATCTCGCCCTTGCCGTCATGGTGCTTTACCTGCTGCTGCTCTTCGCCATAGCCCAGTATGCCGACCGCCGCAAGCTCTCCGGCAGGAGCATAGTTGCCAATCCCTATGTCTATGCCCTATCACTCTCGGTATACGTCTCAGCCTGGACCTTTTACGGGTCCATTGGGAGGGCAGCTTCCACCGGTCTCGAGTTCCTGCCCATCTATCTGGGACCGGTGCTGGCCATGACCGTGGGCTGGATCGTCATCCGAAAGATGATCCACGTCTCAAAGGAGCACAGGCTCACCTCCATCAGCGACTTCATAAGCTTTCGATATGGCCGGAGCTACGCAATTGGCGCCTTGGTTGCGATATTCAGTCTGATCATGGTGACACCCTATGTTGCACTGCAGCTCATTGCCATATCCACGTCTCTTGAGGTGCTCAGCGGCCCGCAAATCATATTGCCGGGCATCAACGGTGGGAGCAGACTGGTAGTTGCCGTCCTGCTGGGGGCGTTTGCCATAATCTTCGGGGCACGCCACCTGGACCCTATGGAGCGGCACGAAGGGCTCATCGCCGCAGTGGCCTTCGAATCGCTGATAAAGATTGTAGCCTTCCTTTTCATAGGATTGTATGTGGCCTTCGTTGTATTCGCAGGCTACGGAGACATATTGGACCAGATGGCATCCAGCAGCTACAATTATGCAGACCTGATGGATGTGGAGCCGACGCTCTGGTTCTCATTGACGTTAATCTCCTTCTTTGCCATACTATTCCTGCCCAGGCAGTTCCATGTTATGGTAGTGGAAAACTCCGACAAGAGGCACCTTAAGAAGGCTATGTGGCTCTTTCCACTCTATCTATTATTATTCAACATCTTCGTCCCCGCCATTGCCTGGGGGGGAAGGCTGCTGGAATCTGAGGGCACAATTGCCCCGGAGCTGAGGGATGCCTTCATTATAGCTATACCGTACGCCCAGCATCAAGAATGGCTCGCGCTTTTCGCGTTTATAGGCGGAACTTCGGCTGCAACAGCCATGATCCTTGTGGAGTCGGTTGCCGTTGGCACCATGCTCCTCAATGACCTGGAGATGCCTTATATTTTGAGCCGCATGAAAAACGGAAAGTATCTGGCAGGCACCCTCCTCAATATGAGGCGGCTGAATATCCTTCTCGTGGTCTTTCTGGGATATCTCTACTCTCAGGCTGTGGACTACAAGATACTGGCGGATATAGGCATAGTCTCTTTTCTGGCGGCAAGCCAAATAGCCCCGGCAGCCCTTGGCGGCCTGTACTGGAAGGGTGCAAGCCGAAAGGGCGCAATGGCCGGTCTGGCTTCAGGCTTTCTGCTCTGGGCTTACACCGCCCTCATTCCCACCATCGCCAGGGGGCACGCGTGGCTGGAGGATCTGATAAGGGACGGACCTCTCTCCATCTCCCTCTTCAGGCCCACCAATCTCTTCGGCCTGGACCTGGACCCCTGGAGCAACTCCATCTTCTGGACCCTCCTGGTCAACTGCAGCCTGTATATTTTAGTCTCCCTCTGCTGCAAGCCGAGCTCGGATGAGGTTGACACTGCCATCAGCTTCGTTGACCCCAGCCGCAATGGGAGGGAGGCCCCGGTTCAGGTGCCTTTGGCCACGAAACAGGGAAAGATAGAAGATCTGGAGGCAATGCTGGCGCGCTACATCGGAGAGGAGGCAGCAAAAGAGCAGGTCGACCGCTACCTTGCGGGCCTGAAAGCCAGCCGGGAGACGGCCACTGCCGGGCAGATTGAGCAGCTCTGGATGGAGCTGGAAAAGACGCTCACCGGGTCGGTGGGACCCTCCGCCACCAGAATGATTGTGCAGGACCAGGTGACCGTCAAGCCGGTGGTGGAGGAGAAGAAAGAGACGCTTCCAGCTTATAACCTGGTGCGGGGAAAGATATACGCCGTGCCTGCGCTAGCCTATGATGCATTCACCGATCAGATCACTCACGGCGTGGAGGGCCTGTGCATCACCCACCGGCCGCCGGAAGAGGTGCGGAGAAGCTACGGCTTCAAGGAGACGCCCATAATCAAGCTCTCCGATGAGAAGGGAAGCGACCGCTACATCTCTCCCCGAAATCTGCCGCTGCTCTTCATGACCATAAAGTCGTTCGTCGAGTTCAGCAAGAACAGCGTGGTGCTCATAGACAGCATCGAGATGCTGGTGGAAGAGAATGCCAGGATGGTGCCGGAGAGGGATATTGTGGACTTCGTCTATCAGATCGAGCTCCTGGGCAGCAGGACCCGTTTGATACTGGCGGAGAGGCAAAAGTTCGTTCACATAGGCCAGGGCCGGACGGAAGAGATCGTGGAGATCAGGGAGCTGCTCTTCTCTCTGGGCCCGCTGTCTGCTTATCTCTTCCAGGTTTTCTCCGAGGCCATGCTCTCCCCTCTGAGCAAGGATATGAGAGAAGAAGCTACTGCCCAGGCCAACGAGATGATTGCATCGGGTGCGTTCTTCGATGTCCCCTCGGCCATGCCTGAGGATAGATCGAGCCCTCCCAACGATTCACCGGCAGGCTGCGAGCCGGAGATGCAGGCTGCTGTGCAGGCAGGCAGCACTCTGATCATCCCCCGGAATCTGGTGCTGAGCAGGAGAAGCTTCTTCATGGCGGTGAGAAGGCTGGCCAGGATCATCAAGCAGCATCAACCCTCCTTTGACCTATCCACTGAGCTGTCCGATCTCATGAAGAGCTACGGCAGAAGCCCCTATGAGCTCTCCCTCATTCCTGGAACCACATATATCATCTCGGAAGAGAAGCCGCAGAGGAGCATGGAGCTATTCAGCGATCTGGTGGCGCACGGCATGGATGGGCTGTGCCTGAGCCGCTACAATCCCCAGGTTCTCCAGGAGAGGTACAATGTGCCTGTAGAGACCGTGATATGGCTTACGCAGAAGAGCGAGCCTGGATACAGGACGGTTGACCCCAGCAACTTCCCCCGTCTCTCCGGCATGATATCCGACTTCCTGGGACGGGCCAATTATCCGGTCATACTCCTGGAGGGTATGGGCTATCTCATCACCCAGAGCAATTACGAGACTGTGCTGCGCTTCGTTCAGTCCCAGAGGGATGAGATCGCCCTAAAGAGCGCCATAATGCTGGTTCATATCGATCCGCTCTCCCTGGACACCAAGGAGCTGCACCGCCTGGGAAGCGAGATGGAACCGCTATGAATGGGCAGCCTATAAATAATTGAACAGCCTATTTTATTCTATGATAGAAGTAGGGTTTATATTATTATTCATAGTAATCTTATTCGGCATATTCCTGATTTTGAGGTCGGTCAAGAATTTTCTGGTAAACGCTGTTATGGGGCTGTTTATACTCTTTCTCGCCAATGCCGTGGCAGGGCTCGCCATCGGCTACAACTGGCTGGTGATATTGATCTGCGGCATCGGTGGAGTGGTGGGTGCTTTCCTGGTGATTGTGCTGCACCTGATAGGAATTGCTGTATGATCGGCCCCGTCCGGAGGGGCATCCTCCCATTGGCTTCAGCCTGAACTGTCTCCCGATTTCGCCATCTCATCTTCAGGTAGGGCTGACGTTATCCGGTCATTGATAGTGGAATTTATATTGTTGAGATTGGCGAGAAGATCAACGCCAGACGGCGTGGCCTTATCTGCACACAATTGCCGCGATGTCTGCGTCCAACTTCTCGGCATCTATACGCAGGGACTCATCCTCACTTTCCATGAGCCTGGCCAGATCCCTGCGCAGAGGGCCAAGCTGCAGAGCTGCTCTATCCTTTGCCGCTCGGCTATCATCTCCCCCCGCTACCTCAACCTCGCCCCGGACATGCTGGAGTATCTGCTCCAGCCGGTTCAGCTTTAGCCTTCCCACGCCGGGGCTTTTCAATTGATCCAAAAGCAGCCGGAAGGCTTGCACTACCTTATTGCCGCGATCGGAAAGCTCAATGTATTTGATCCTCCCCTCCGGCCTGCTGGAAAGCAGACCCTGCGCCTCCAGCTCGCCCAGGATGTTGCAGGTATGGGGGAAGGTTGAGTCTATCCTCTTGGCGACCTGGGCGGCATATGTGGGCTGCATCTCCCCCACCGCCATAAGGGCGGAGACGGGCTTGTCCCTCAGGAAAAGCCGCTCCAGAGGCTCGCTCATCTCTGACACTGCACTTTACGATCTGAGATGCTCATATCTGAGCGGCGCCCGGGAACTGTGCCGGGGCGGAGAGTGCCTCCGCCGGTGGCGCTATCTCTACAGGGCTGTCAAAGTCGAAGTATTTGATATTGCTCTGTATATCGACATCGATCTTGCCCATTTCAACCGATTGGGGGAGCATATCCACCTGCCCGGTGGACATATTGAGGACTCCGACGATCTGTGGAGTCATGCTGAAGCTAATGCTATCCTGATACTTTAAAGGCAGGAAGGACTTCTTTGAGATCCAGATGGTCTTTTCCATCTTTTCCGTCTCATTCAGCTCCGTCTGATTGATAGAAGGCAGCAGGTATGGCGGTATTGACGAGCCAACAATGTTATATGCAGTTCTGTACAGGCCTACGAGGTCCTCGCTTCCAGCAACAAATTTTAACTTGTATGCCTCTTCGCCGTCAACGGACTCAGAGCCCAGGTTCTCGGATTTGGAGAGATTGAATATCTCAGCCATGCCCTTTACCTGGTTATTGCTGCCACCACCCCAGATCTCATCCCCAGATCTGGGATCTACAAGGCGGGTCCAGTTGCCGCGACCGTCACTTTGGTATGTGGTATTGCCTATCAGATAGATCTCCACGTCAATGGACGTGTTGCCCACGTCCTGCCCTGCGAATTCCACCTGGGTTTTCGTTGAGCCTGTGGCATGGACCTTCTGCCGGGATAGGTCGACAGAAGAGGACGTTTCGGTGCTATCCGTTTTGATGGTGATGTTGCTGTCGTCTTTGGAATACAGCTTCAGAGTCTGAATCATGGAAGCTTTCGCAGCAAAGCTGCTCAGGTTCTCAGCGGCGGCAACTGATAAGGTCTTGAGCTCATCTGTGCTCTTCTCGGGCGTTTCCGGCCCCTTCTCAGTGCAGCCGGAGATGGCCACTGCAATCAGCAATAGAACTGGCAATAGTCTCTTCATAATTTCCTCGCGAGTTAATCTGTCAAATTAAGTTCTCCCGGCAGGCTGAAACTTTTCGCCGGTGATCATCTCATAGAGTTTGATGTATATGCGGCTGGTCTCTGCCACCACATCGGCAGGCAGGGCGGGGATGGGAGGCTCCTCTATCTTTGCATCTCTGGCGGCATAGAGCCGGTCCTTGTAGCCCGTCTGGCGATAGTACTGGCGCACATACTCCTTGGACAGGTCCACAAACCGGCCCTCTTCATAGCTGGCCCTGTCCCAGAAGCGGTCCTCGTCGGCGGTCCCGTAGACATCTATGACCATTATGCGGCGCTCTTCATCAAAGGCCAGCTCCTTCTTGCCGTCCACGTGGATCAGCCCCCGGGCCGAGACGCTCCTATCAATGTCCCCGTCTATCTTCAGCACTATCTCCCTGGCCTGCTCGTACTCATCGGCAGACAGCCCGGAGATCTGCAGGGCCTCATCCTTCCTGAGCAGGCGGTCGGTCTTCTCAAGCTTTGTGGAGACTTCTATGAAGGGCTCTGGAAGTCTCTCGCCGGAGAGGACGGTGTGCCCGGAGGGAAAGCCCAGGTCCCTGGCGGAGACCTTACCCTCAAGAACCCGGTCGTAGAGGGAGCCGGCCACATACCATCGGCAGATCCATTCCAGGGGGATGAGGTAGTTCTTCGAGTTGGGGGTGATCTGGCCGGGCTGGAGGATGTTCACCTTTTTGCATAGCATCCCCGCCGGGGGAAGGTACTCTAAAAAGTGCGTCTTGATGCCCATTTTTTCGGCTCGGCCAAACCAGTACATTCCCTCCCGGCTGAGGGTCTCGCCCTTGAAGGGGATCTGGCTAGAAATGACCTTGTCGAAGACGGAGATGTTGTCTGTGAAGCAGAATTCCAGCCGGTCGCCGAGGTCGTAGGCCTCCTTGACCTTGCCCTTCATCAATAGCTTGCGCTGCATCGTCGGATGTTAAATCATCTTGGATGATAATACTTTTGCTGAAAAAAAGGAGGATAAGAGAGGTCTAATCGAAGTCCTCTCCGCCCATGCCGCCCATGCCGCCGGGCATTCCGCCCGCGCCCGGCATTCCGCCCGGTCCGCCGGACTTGGAGGCGATGACGTCATCGATCCGCAGAATCATGACCGCAGCCTCGGCAGCGCTGTTGATGGCCTGGGTCTTGACCCGCAGGGGCTCGACCACGCCCAGCTTGAGCATATCCACAGGCTCGCCGGTGTCCATGTCCAGGCCGGAGCTCTTGATGCCCTTCTCATGCTGGCTGCGCAGGGCCACCAGGGAGTCGATCTGGTCCAGGCCGGCGTTCTCCGCCAGGGTCTTGGGGATGACCTCCATGGAGTCAGCGAAGGCCTCAATGGCCAGCTGCTCGCGGCCACCTACGGTTGCCGCATACTCGCGCAGGCGCAGGGCCAGCTCGACCTCAGGGGCACCGCCGCCGGGGACAATCTGTTTGTCCTCCACCACTACGCCCACTACCCGCAGCGCGTCTTCCATGGCCCGGTTCAGCTCGTCCACCACGTGCTCAGTTCCGCCCCGGAGGATGATGGATACAGACTTGGGGTTCTCGCACTCCTCAACGAAGGTCATCTTCTCGTCGCCGATCTTTCTCTCCTCGACGAGGCCGGCCTTGCCCAGGTCATTGGCTGTGAGGTCATGGATGCTGGTCACAACCCTTCCGCCCGTTGCTCGCGCCAGCTTCTCCATGTCGCTCTTCTTGACCCGGCGCACGGTGTAGATGCCGTCCTTGGCCAGGAAGTGCTGGGCCAGGTCATCGATGCCCTTCTGGCAGAAGACCACATTGGCTCCGGTGGACTTGATGGTGTCTACCATGCCCTTGAGCATGCTCTCCTCCTGGTCCAGGAAGGCCTGGAGCTGGTCGGGCGATGTGATCTCGATCTTGGCGTCGACCTCAGTCTTCTCGATCTCGATGGCCGCGTTGAGCAGGGCGATCTTTGCGCCGGTGACCTTCTTGGGCATGCTGGGGTGCAGCCGGTCCTTGTCGATGACCATGCCGTGCACCAGCTCGGAGTCGGTGATTCCGCCGCCCACCTTCTTCTCCACGGTGATGTTGTCGGTGTCAACTGACCCATCCTCATCCACCACTGCCTGGACGGCCTTGACGGCCAGGTTGGCCAGCTCATCGCGGGCAGTGCCGGAGCCCTTGCCGGTCATGGCGGTGACTGCGATCTTCTTCAAAAAGGCCTCGTCCTTGACGGAGACATCCACGGCGATGGTCTTGAGGATCTCCAGTGATTTGTCGGCAGCAGCCCTGTAGCCGGCAGCAATGACTGTGGGGTGAATCTCCTGATCGAGCAGCCCCTCCGCCTGCTTGAGAAGCTCGCCGGCTAAAACCACGGCGGTGGTGGTGCCGTCTCCGACCTCAGCATCCTGGGTCTTGGCGATCTCCACCA
>CAYQKI010000023.1:0-23406 GCA_964418105.1 uncultured Methanotrichaceae archaeon
TGACTTTTAGTCACCCATGTGCATGAAAATGAGCTCTTCGTTCTTTGTGCGTCTTTGTGGCTTTGTGCCTTTGTGGTGAAGGCGTTTGCGCCAGGGCCAGCCCAATGGTCTACGGACTTTCACCACAAAAAGATCATGATTTCCCACCGGGAAAACATGCCCAAATGATGAAAAACCAGTGATGAGAAAAGCGATCAAATATCCAGTTTTATTCCAAAGAGCTTTTCGAACTTTTCGCACTTGGCCCGGGCCCGGTAGACATTCTGGCGGACATAGGGCTCGCCCCTCTCACAGGCCAGCATATCCCTGATCTCCGCCGCAGTGAATACCGCCTCAAGCATCTCTTTGGAGATAGTTGATGCTGCGACCTTCTCCCGGCCCTGCTGCAGGTCGCTGTCGCCGAGCCACTTCCACAGCCGGTCATAGCGCATCAAAACCATATGGCCGTTTTGGCAGCAGGCTGACACCAGGTGAAGGGCCTCTGTAGAGTAAAAAGCAAGGCTCTGCAGATCTCCGTCACACCGGCTGCAAAATCCCACCATATTTCTCTCGGTTGAGATCGGCTGCAGCCTCTGCCCTTCGAAGATCAGGACCCGGCTCTTCTCCTCAAGCAGGTTCATTTCGAGTTCAGGACGTCCGCCATGCTGTAGATTCCCGGCTTCTTGCCCGCCACCCACCGGGCAGCTCTCACCGCTCCGCTGGCAAATGCCGTCCGGCTGTGAGCCTGGTGCTTTATCTCCAGCCTCTCGCCCGCTCCCGCAAAGAGCACCGTATGGTCTCCCACGATATCTCCGCCCCGCACGGCATGCACTCCGATCTCCTTTCCCCGGGGCATGACTCCCTCCCGGCCGTACACGACATCCTTCTCGCCCAGCGCCTGCTTTACCGCCTGCACCGCCGCCAGAGCCGTGCCGCTTGGAGCATCCTTCTTTTGATTGTGATGGGCTTCAATGATCTCGATGTCATAGTCGGACAGAGCTGCAGCCGCGTCTCTTATCAGCTTCCAGAATACATTTACCCCCAGGCTGAAGTTGGGGGTGATCACAGCCGCCACCCTTCCCTCGATGGCTGCCCTCATCTTTGCATGCTGATCTGCAGAGAATCCCGTGGTCCCCACCACCAGGTTCACTCCCACATCCGCAGCCGTGCAAACATTTTCCACTGCCGCGGCGGCGATGGTGAAATCGATGAGCACATCCGGACGGCTCTCCTGCAGCACCGCCTTCAGCTCTGAGGCATCCCGCACGGCGATGCCGCCGGAGAGCATCCTTCCCGCCCCCACGGCATCCAGCCCGGCCACAATCCGCATATCGGGCGATCTGGCCATCTCCTGGATGACCAGGGTGCCCATGCGCCCCAGGGCACCGGTTATGGCAATATTCGTCATGCTCTCTCGCCCAGCGTCTCCAGGATATCCTTTAAAACCTTCTCCTTTTCCGGAGCCATTGCCGCCAGAGGCAGCCTCAGTGGGCCGCCGGCCAGCCCCAGGAACTTCTGAGCCGTCTTTACGGGAATGGGATTGGTCTCCAGGAACATGGCTCTGACCAGAGGAGCCAGCTCATAGTGCAGGAACCTGGCCTTCTCCATATCGCCCTTCAGGATAGCATCCACCAGCGCCACAGTTTTTTTTGGCGCAACATTGGCCACCACCGAGACCACGCCCTGTCCGCCCAGAGACATGGTGGGCAGGGTCAGATCATCGTCTCCGGAGAGCAGGACAAAGTCGCTGCCCCGCGTCTGCTCGATGATTTGAGACTGCTGGGAGAGGCTGCCGCTGGCCTCCTTTATGGCCACGATGTTCTTGATCCGGGACAGCTTCGCCACCAGCTCCGGCTTCATATCGATTCCGGTTCTCTTGGGGACGTTATAAAGGACAATGGGGATGTTGCATGCTTCGGCAACGGCCTTGAAGTGCTCATACATGCCCCGGTCGTTGGGCTTATTGTAGTAGGGGGTTATCAAAAGGGCGGCATCTGCGCCAGCCTGGGCGGCGTGGCAGGTCAGTTCGATGGCCTCGCGGGTATTGTTGGAGCCGGTCCCGGCTATGACCGGAACCTTGGACACCTGCACAGCGACCTCCACCACCTTCTTATGCTCCTCAAATGTCAGGGTGGCCGACTCGCCGGTCGTCCCGCAGGGAACGACGCCGGAGATGCCTGTTTTATTCAGGTATTTGATATTTTTTGCCAGGCCCTCCTCATCCAGGCCTCCGTCTTCTTTGAATGGCGTGATAATAGCGGGAAACACGCCTTTAAACATCAATCTCAACCTCGCCTCTGCGAGTGCTCCTCTGCCGCATCACATTGGAGATATAGCCTGCTACGCGATTGCGTATGGTCTTATTCTTGATGTCTGTGTACTCGGATACCTTCAGCTTGTTCTGTTCAAAGTCAGGGCTGAATGAGCTCTCATATGTTCTCAACAGATCCATCGCGAAATTCTTGATATAACTAGGTTTTACGCTTCCCATAATCAACACTCCAGCTAGAGCAGTTCTTCCCCCATCCTTGCCCCTTCAATTTATATCTTCCCGTCCCAGAGGAGAGACTGCTCCTGCGACTGCCCTGGCCGCAGCCCACTGGCTGACTGGGCCTGCACCCTTTCCCGCGTTTATGCTTCCCACTATAGCCGCTTCTGCAAATATCTTGGCCAGGAGGGCGGCCTCTTTCAGGCAGGAGCCGCAGGCCAGAAACGATGTCAGAGCAGCGGAGTAGGTGCAGCCCACGCCGTGATTTCCCCCGGCCACCCTGCTACCGGTCAGGGCAGCCGTCTCGCTGCCTTCCATAAGCAGGTCGGTGCAGTCCAGGTGGCCTCCCTTGATGATCACAGCCTGAGGCCCCATCTCCATGATGCTGCCTGCGGCTTTTTGGGCGCTCTCTCTGTCGCGAACGCAGACGCCGGTGAGGGCCCGGGCCTCGAAGATATTGGGCACCACCACCCGGGCCATGGGAATGAGGTGCTCCTTTACGGCAGCCACCGCCTCAGGGCGGAGGAGCCTGCCCCCTGCCTCCGCCTCTATCACCGGATCGAGGACGAAGGGGATGGCTGTGCGGCGCAGATGGCCGGCCACAGCCTCCACGATCTCGCCCGTATGCAGCATCCCCGTCTTGGCGAAGGCTATGGAGAAATCGCTGGTCACAGACTCCAACTGGGCGGAGACTGCCTGCACTGGCAGGGAGAATACCTGCTGAACCCCCAGGGTATTTTGTGCTGTCACCGCGGTTATGGCACAGGTGCCATGCAGCCCCAGGGCAGAGAAGGTCTTGATGTCGGCCTGAATGCCTGCGCCCCCTCCGGAGTCTGAGCCTCCTATAGTGAGAACAGTCCTGGACACGTCCCTCTATCCCGCCTAGCCGATCTTCTTTTGCGCAGCCAGGAGCATCTCCTGGGGAAGATCGTACTTCTGGGCGATCTTCAGGGCTTTCCTGTACAGGCCGGACTGCATGTGCTGCTCGAAGGACTTTATGGCCGCCTGCTGTTTCATCTCCTGGGGAAGGTCAAACTCTTCGGCTATCTCGGCAGCGTTCTTGACCAGGCCAAGGCTCACGCTCTTATGAAATGCCTGGACTGCCGCCTCCCGGATCATATCCTCCGGCAGGCCCATCTCTTTTGCGTAGTCTGCAGCGGCCCGGAATGACTCGCTGTCGACCTTGCGAGCGAAAGACCTGCTTGCAGCATCCAGGCGCAGGTCGGCGGGAAGATCGAATCTCTTGGCGAGGTCGGCGGCAACCGAGTAGTCGCCTCTCTTCATATTGGCGTCATAGGCCCGTTTCACGGCATCAAAAAGCATATCTGCCGGCAGGCCAAGTTCTTCCTTTATCCGGGCGGCCTCTTTGTAAGCCCCCTGGTCCATCCTGGTGGCGAATTGCCGTGCGCCTTCCGCTAATTTGCTCTCTGCCATAATCACCTTACTATTAGTCCCTGGCGATATAAAGATTGGCCCGTGAAAAGTCTGCAGGGAACTTTAGTCCATATCCCTGTCCCGGAGATTGGCTACGAAGGCATACTGGGTGGTGGTGGGAAGCATTCTGCGAAGCTGCTGCACCTCAGGCAGGTAGATTATCAACTGCTTTGCTGTCTGCCTCTCTTTTCCCAGGAGCTTGCCCACCAGCTCCACCTCCGGCTCACCCAGGACCCTGGCAGCACCGCTTCCATAATCGGGGGACATCTCTATCAGCAGGGGCAGCCTCAACCGGCTCCAGAGAAATCTGGGAAGGCTGTTGGAGATGAGCTCGAGCTCAGACCTGTCCATTATGAAAAAGGCATTGTCCTTGCCCTTGATGCCGGGGCGCTCCATGGACAGAAGCTCAGCCAGGTTGATGCGCTTGCTGGGCAGATGCTGGTTCATGGTCTGGATGGTCTTGACCAGCAGATTCTTGTTCATGGTCTGTCTGTCATTGGGAAATGCCATCTCTCTCGCCTTGAATCCTTCTGCAACATAAATCTAACCCATACCTGATCACTCGAAAGGAGCACTCGAAAAATATTAACAACAAAAAGATCAGCTCAAGACTGTTGATCCAAAGCTTTTTTATATTGATTATTCTTATTACAGATACGGACAGAAGTTTGCAGGGAGGGACTATATGCCGGAATGCAGAGCAGATCAAAGCGATGTCAGAGCTGTTCTTCTGGTTGAGGGTGATGAGGATCATGCCAGGGCGATTTCAGAATGGAACCTATTAATGGAAAGGAAATATACAAAGTCCGAATTAAAAAAATTTTTTAATAATCTCAATGAAGCCAACTGCAATTTGGATGACCTACTGGAGAGCATGTCCCGCGACCTGGATGAATCCATCTCTGCCATTCGCAGATTTAATAATATACTTCTAGAAAAATATGCGGATAAGCTGGATGAATCATCCCGAAATGAATTGAAGAGGTGCTCGGACTCTGCCCAACGGGCCGATGAGCTATTAAACCGCCTCTTCGAGAATGCAATTCCCGTATTCTTTTACAGCTCTCTCATTGAGATATATAGCGAGAAGTTGAGCATGCTGAATAATGATGGGGTGAACTCTGATTGATGCCAGGCTCTTCGATTCCTAAAATGTATCGATGTGCCTGTAAATCAGCCTGTTCTTCTTAAGGCTCAGGCACCTTCTGGCTGCCCGGCTCACCAGCTCCCGGTCCTCCTCCCGGCAGTAAATTCCGAAGCGCCAGGTGGCTTTGTGAGCCCTCTCCAGTATGCTGACCAGAGGCGAGACCTCCCGCAGGGGCCTGACCACTCCATCAACCAGGGCGGGAAAGCTGCCCATGCCCGAAGCACCTGATCCGCTGCAGTCGTCTCCCCTGCCGCCCTCCGCTTCATCAGGCAGGGCGGGGCGGTCCACCAGGATGTAGTCTGCATCCAGTCCCGCCTCACGGGCAATCTCTCCCGCCAGCCTCTTCTCGCTTATCTTAAGGGTGGAGCTGTCCAGAGACTCCAGGCCCACGTATACCGCCCTCTTGAATATGCGGCGTGAGCGTATGCGCCCCGCCATCTCTGCGGCATAGCCCCCCGCCTGCTCCAGTGCCGTGAAGAGGCGGATGTCGTCCATCTCCTTGACTTCTTTAGCAGGCAGCCCGCCGTCAATCATGCGCCGTATGCCGGCAGCTATCATGCACTCCGATATGCGGCAGACATGATGATAATAGACGGAGGGGTGCATGAGCAGCCGGGAGATGAGAAGGGAGGTGGCGGCCTGCACACCGCCCGCATCCACTACTAGCTGATCCTCATGCATCTTCATCTTCTGCAGCAGGCGCAGCCGGTCGATTACTCCGTATGCGACTCCTGTATAGTGAGCATCGCGAATCAAATAGTCCATGCGGTCCACGTCGATCTCTCCGCTGACGATCTGGCCCAATCCCGATCCGTTTATGGCTGCCTGAATGTCGCCGGCGGCAAGGCCGCAGCTCTCCAGGGCCTGGGCAAGCTCGCTCCTTTTCAGGATATCCATGATGTTCTCATGATCCTGGCGCAGATAGGGTGAAAGAGCAGCTTCTGTGGCATGGGAGAGGGGGCCATGGCCTATGTCATGCAGAAGCGCGGCAGTGCAGATCATCCGTCTCTCGTCTTCTTGGAGCTGTAGATGGCTGGCGAGAAGGCCGGCCAGGTGGTAGGCTCCCAGGCTGTGCTCGAAGCGGGTATGATTGGCGCCGGGATAGACCAGGCAGGCGAGACCGAGCTGCTTGATCCAGCGCAGCCGCTGCATCTGGGGCGTGTCAGCCACCTTTTGGGCATAATCCTCCAGCTTGACATAGCCATGCACCGGATCTCGAATTTCAGTCATCGCATGAGAGACGGAACTCCTGATTTAAAAATGTGGGTGTGGCGGAACCCTGTTCATAAATTATAATGGAAATGTTTATATCGCAGGATCAATCCTAGAATGCGCTTCATAATCAACTGTCGTCTCAAAAGAAATCTGTGAATGATTCCCGCATCATCAGGAATCTATATTGAAATCCGGAAAACCAGGGGTTTTTGAGGTAGACATGAAGCCTTCAATCGTCTCCGATGTCATCGGCACAATGCTCAAGGTCATGAGTCTATTGCTCCTGGTTCCGGGAGCCGTCAGCGCATACTATCATGAGACTGCTGCAATTGTCGCCTTTGCGCTAACTGCCCTGCTGTCTCTAGGCCTGGGCATACTTCTCTGCCGCCTGGGTGCAAAGGGAGTGGTCAGCAACAAGGATGCTTTTGCCGCAGTATCTTTAGGATGGCTGGCGGCCACGGCCTTCGGCTCTCTGCCGTTTATCTTTCTGGGCCTCTCCCCGGTCGATGCCCTCTTTGAATCCGTATCCGGCTTTTCAGCCACAGGTGCTACCATCCTCTGTGAATCAAATGCCCAGGGATATTATATTTTGAACTCCACCATCGCGGATAGCAGCGTATCCGTTCGTCTTCTGGACGGGCTGGCCGCCGGCCTGTCCGGATACGGCATCAACTGGTGGTTCATAAACGTCCATACATTCTTTGGACTGCTCTTCTGGCGCTCCTTCCAACAGCTCATCGGGGGGCTGGGAATAATCCTCATGGTGGTGGCTATATTTCCCGAGCTGAGGGTGGCCGGCCGCCAGCTCTACCGGGCGGAGACTGTGGGGCCAAGCAAGGATACTATCGTGCCGCGAGCTGCGGCCACGGCGAGGATTCTCTGGAAGGTATACCTTCTCTTCAATGCTCTGGAGATTATACTGCTCTATGCTGCGAAAATGCCATTGTTCGATGCCGTATGCACCGCCTTCTCAACCCTGGCCACAGGGGGCTTTTCTCCTCAGTCATCGAGCATAGCCGCCTATAATAGCCCGCTCATCGAGGCCATTGTGGCGCTGTTCATCATACTGGGCATGTCCAGCTTCACCCTGCACTATACGGTTTTGACCAGGGATAAAAAGGCCTGGCTCAGGGACGAGGAATTCAGGATAATGCTCTATATCCTGGCGGCTGCGACAGTAGTCCTCACTCTCTTTGGCGGAATCGACGGCACATTCTCGGATCGCCTCAGATTTGCCTCTTTCCAGGTCATCTCCTTCATGGGAACCTGCGGCTTCGTCAGTTCCCTGGACTATGACGGATGGTCTGCGGCTGCCAAGATGGCTCTGATCATGGTGATGCTCGTCGGCGGATGCATCGGTTCGACCGCAGGAGGCATAAAGGTGGGCAGGCTTGCTGTAGGCCTAAAGTACGCTCATCAGGAGCTCTTGCATATGCTCCATCCCCGTGCCGTGCAGAGCATTCGACTGGGGAAGGCATCGGTGCAGGAGGAAGTCTTGCGGCCCATGTTGTTTTACTCGTTCTTCTACCTGGCTGTTTGGCTGGCCCTATCCCTGACCATGGCCATGCTCTGCTCGGCCGATCCGAGAGTGGATCTGCAGGTGGTGCTGTCGGGCATAGCCTCGTGCCTGGGCGGCGTGGGGCCGGGCTTTGGCGTTATTGCATTCGATTGGTCGCAGATCTGCCCGGCCGGCAAGATGGTGGGCTTTTACGCCATGTACATAGGCCGTCTGGAGATGATGCCGGTATTCTTATTATTCATGAAGGAATTATGGAGGAAATGATATGCGTATCTTGATCACGGGAGCCGGAGAGGTGGGCTTTCTCATAGCCAGCGAGCTATATGCCGACCACGATGTGACTGTAATCGACAGGGATGCTGCGGCCTGCGCCAGGCTACAGGATATGGATGTAAAAGTGCTACAGGGCAACTCCGCCGACGCCCGGCTCCTCCTGGAGGCAGGCATAAAGAAGGCGGACATAGTGGTGGCAGTGACAGGCAACGACGAGGTCAATGTCATCACCTGCATCATAGCCAGCCACCTGGGCGTGCGCCAGACCATTGCCAGGGTCAGCAATCCCCAATACATCGACCAGCCGGTGCAGGATCGAAAGGAGATAGGCATAAGCTACATGATCTGCCCGGAGCTGGCCATGGCCGAGGACATGGCAAGAGCTCTCTACTTTCCCTCTCTGCTCATGAACCGGGACCTGGCCAAAGGACTGGTGGAGCTGATCGAGTTCAAGGTCACCAGGGATATGAATATCGATGGCCCCATTGAGAAGGTCAGCCTGCCGGAAAACTGCCGGATTGTAGCCCTGAACCGGGCAGGAGAGATCCTCATTCCGGGCGGCAAGGAGACAGTGCAGCTCAATGACCATCTCCTGCTGCTCTGCGACTCCCGGTCTCTGCCAGCCTTGAGGGAGATGCTGCATGAGTCGCGGGGCTCGCAGAGGGTTATGATTGTTGGTGGCGGGATGGTCGGATTCTATCTGGCCGGCCGGCTGGAGAAGATGGGAGTGGACGTCAAGCTCCTCGAGCAGAACGCGGAGCGATGTGCAGAGATCGCAGACAAGCTCTCCGATACCATGGTCTTGAATGGAGACGGTTCTGACCTGGCCCTTTTGCGCGAGGAGGATGCCGGCAAGATGGATGTGGTATTTGCCGTCACCGGCCTGGACGATAAGAACCTGCTCTGCTCTCTTCTGGTCAAGCAACTGGGCGCAAAGAAGATACTCTCCCGTGTCAACCGCAGCGTCTATATCAAGCTCTTTGAGATGGTGGGGGTGGACAGGGCCGTGAGCCCCGGCCAGGTGACGGCTGATGCCGTCCTGCAGAGGGTAATTGGCGGCGAGGAGGTCATCACCCTGAGCGACGAGAGGATGGAGCTGGTGGACTTCGTCGTCCAGCCCAAGGCCAGGATCATAGGCAAGACGCTATCTCATGAGCTGCCCCATGACTCAATGGCCGGCATGGTCATCAGAGACGGAGCGGCCATGCTGCCGGCTGACGACTTCAAGGCGGCTGTTGGTGACAGGATATTGGTCATGTCCATGCCCAAGGTGGTGTCCAAGGTCAAGAAGCTCTTCGTCTCCTGATCATATCTTTTTTATAGCAGGAGGGCGCGAAGGTCTGCCCTAATGGAGGATACATGGACATCCTGGCATTTTTAAGGCTGTTTGCGTCGCTTCTCAAGATCCTGGCGGTGCTGCTCCTGATTCCGGGTGCCGTGGCTGCCTATTATGCCGAGACCGGAGGCGTCATAGCCTTTGCTGTGACATCCCTGCTCACTCTGGCCACGGGCATAATCCTGGCCCGCCTCTCTTCAAAGGAGGAGCCAGGCCTGAAGGAGGGCTTCGCCCTGGTCTCATTGGGGTGGCTGGGGGCGGCTTTCTTCGGAGCTCTGCCCTACTTCTTCTTGGGGACGGGCATGATAGACGCTCTGTTTGAGTCCATGTCTGCGTTTACCACCACCGGCTCGTCCATACTCACCGAGTCCAACTCTCAGGGATACTGGATAATCAATTCGACTCTGGCGAATGCCAGCTTCGCCCACCATCTGGAGCTGGGGATAAGAGGCCTTACCGCGAACAACACACTGATTCAGATCAGCAGCAGTGTGGACCGGACCTACATGGGGCTGCTATTCTGGCGGTCCTTTGCTCAGTGGCTGGGAGGCATGGGCATAATACTGCTCTTCGTGGCCATCCTGCCCCGCCTGGGAGTGGCCGGACGGCAGCTCTACCGGGCGGAGGTGCCCGGTCCGGACAAGGACGCACTGACTCCGAGGATCAAGCAGACGGCTCAACTTCTATGGGTGGTTTATATCCTGCTGACCGCAGTTGAGGCGGTGCTGCTCTGCATGGCAGGTATGCCCCTTTACGACTCCCTCTGCAACACATTCGCCTCCATGGCTACGGGGGGCTTCTCGCCCCAGGCTCTGAGCATAGCTGCCTACAGGAGCTGGGTGATTGACCTCATCATCGTCGGATTCATGTTCCTGGCCGGGGCCAACTTCGCCCTGCATTACAGGATGCTCAACTCAGACCGGAAGGCTCTCATCCGGGACCCTGAGTTCAGATTTTATTCTCTGATTGTGCTTATGGCGACAGCGATCATAGTCCTCTGGGGGGGTCTGGAGGGCAGCATCCTTCGCAAGATCCAACTGGCCGGATTTCAGGCGGTATCCATCATGACCACCACCGGCTTTGCCACCACCGACTTTGACCAGTGGACGGCGGCGGCCAAGTACACCCTGCTCCTGCTCATGATCATCGGGGCCTGCGCCGGGTCGACGGGCGGTGCCATAAAGGTGGTTCGGATTCTGCTGGTCTTAAAGAGCGGCTACCGGGAGCTATTGCACGTAATGCACCCCAAGGCGGTGATACCCCTCAAGCTGGGGAGGCTCTCCGTCAAGGATGAGGTGCTGCGGCCCAGCAATATATTCGTGGCCATGTACATCATAATATTCGCCCAGGCCACGCTGCTTTTAGCTATCATATCCCACGGCCAGCCGGGGATGGACATGGAGACTGTGATCTCAGCGGTGGCGACCACATTGGGTAACGTGGGGCCGGGCTATGGCATGCTGGGGCCGGCCTTCAGCTTTGCCGAGGTGCACCCGGCGGGAAAGATGCTGCTCTTCTTCTGCATGTGGATGGGCCGGCTGGAGATTGTGACGGCCCTGGTTCTACTGGTGCCGGAGTTCTGGAAGAAGTGAAAACGTCTTTAGCCACTGCCGGCATCATCTTTCAATTCGCCGCCTCCCAGGCTCGCAGGACCTCAGCCACCGACCAGGCCTGAGAGATGCAGCCCCCCGGACGCTGCGGCCCGTCGCCGTCGAAGACCTCAGGCAGGGTATTGATGCCGCCGGCGTCGAGGGTGAGCAGCGGCTTTAGCGCGTCTCTTGCCGTGGACAGCGTTGCCGCCGACCTGCCCCGCACCGCCAGCAGGGCGTCGATGTAGGGCCCCATGAGCCAGGGCCAGACGGTGCCCTGATGGTAGGCGCCGTCCCTCGCCGCCGGGCTGCCCTCGTAGCGTCCTATGTAGCGGGCATCGCGGGGGGAGAGGGTCCTCAAGCCATAGGGGGTGAGCAGCTCCTTCTCCACCACATCCAGTATGCTCTGCCTCATATCCCGGGTCAGCAGATCATGGGACTTCAGGGCTACGACCTGATTGGGCCGGATGGATGCATCATGGGAGTCGATCACATCATAAAGGCAGCCCGTCTCGCTATTCCAGAACCGCTCATAGCTTGTCCTCACCCTCTCTGCCAGATCTTCCACCCGGCGGACCTCAGACCTCCGTTCGCCTGCCGCCAGGCAGAGCCTCTTCACCTCTGTGAGGGCTCTGTACCAGAGGGCATTGATCTCGCAGCATTTGCCACTGCGCGGTGTCACCGGCCGGCCATCCACTCTGGCGTCCATCCAGGTCAAAGCCGGGCCGGAGCTGATCAGTCCGTCCCCGTCCATGAAAAAGCCCTCTCCTGGACAACTGTAGCGCTGCACCACCTCAAGCAGCTTTGGCCAGAGCCGTTGCAGAGTCCGCCGGTCCTGGGAGCATTCGTAGTAGGATGCCGCCGCCTGGACAAACCAGAGAGAGGCGTCCACAGTGTTGTAGGAGCCGGCCCCCAGGTCGTTGGGCACCACTCCGTCCCTCATGGCCGAGGCAAATGTGAGCAGCACCTCTGCGGCCAGGTCGAGCCGGCCGGTGCACAGCAGCAGGCCGGGCAGGGAGATCATGGCGTCCCGCCCCCAGTCGTCAAACCAGTGATATCCGGCGATGATGGAGTGTCCGCTCCCCCTTCTCACCAGGAAGGTATCTGCTGCTCCAGCCAGGGGCTGCGTTGCCGTGAGGCCTTCCAGACGGGCCATCTCCTTCATCTGCTCGCTCTTCCAGTCGGGCATGGCCGTCCTCCAGGTGGAGGCAGCGACGGCAAATGACGCATCCCCGGAGAGGTCGATTTCAAAGCAGCCCGGAGCGAGCAGGTCCTCCCTCCATGACAGTCCCCTCCTGCGCTCCTGCTCGTATTCGAAGTTGTAGTAGACCGTCTCCTGGGAGGCATAGTCTGCTCTATCGGAGAGCAGGCAGAGACGCATATCGGAGTGGATGGCCGTTCCCTGGGCGAAAGCCTCCTGGCGCATGGGGGGCAGGGGCGAGGCGGCATGAAAGCTCCTGCTGTGAACCAGAGGCGTAAGACGCATCCTGCCCCGGCCGTTTTTTACCCTGTAGCTGATGATGGCAGTGTTCTCCCCGTGGATCATGAATACCGTCTTTTCGATGGACATATCGCCCACCAGGTAGGTGAAGCGGGGCAGGCCATCCAGGGACAACTGCTGCAGGTGCCTGTAGCCCTGGGGGTGGATCACTCCCGGGTACTGGTGATTGGCCAGGGAGACGCCCCCGATCTCCTCGTCCAGGGAGCTGAGCAGAAGCCTTCGGTTGACCGGAGGCCTGGCTGCAGCCACGAGAAGGCCGTGGTAGGCGCGGCTATTAGAGCCCGCGGCTGTAGACGAGGCGTAGCCGCCAATGCCATTGGCCACCAGCCACTCCCTTCCAGCAGCCTCTTCGAAGCCGGCAGGGCGCAGGGAGAACGCAGCCGTCATCTCCATCTCCTTCACCTCCATCTCTCCAGGGCATCCTGGACGGCATCGATAAGGCTCCTTCGCAGCGTCTTGCCGCTGCAGCCCTCCAGGGAGGCAAATCTCTCTGCCAGTGCTGCCTCACCCAGGCTCGTCTCTGCCCAGCGGGCCAGGTCGCCCCGGCGGTTATGGTACTTCAGGGATTCCAGGGGAACTGTTTTTAAAACGGTTTTCATCCCGGCCAGGCTCAAGGCGGCCTCTCCTGTGAATTTGTCTATTCCCGTAGCAAAGCGGAATGGGGAATCGGCCAGCCTGATCTTCTTCTTCAGCCGGAAGTGCAGGTCCGCCAGAACGGAGAAGTAGGTGACAGAGGCATCGTAGGGTATGCCGTAAGGTGAGAAGTAGCTGTGCACCTCTCCCGGCCCGCCTCCGTGGGTGAAGATGTAGTAGAGGTGGTCGGACAGGCCCAGCGTCCTCCAGATCTGGATGAGGGCGGCCTCGCCGCTCTCCTTGACAGGCGTCTCCAGCCTCTTTTGGTATATGAAGCAGGCCTGCTGCAGGGCGTTACCCAGCCAGCAGCTCGTATCCCTCTCCAGGTCCGCCCAGGAGACATAGTCCGGCACAGACAGCTCCCTCTCCGGGGAGATGTCCTTCGCGATCCCGGCAGGGGTGGAAAAGAACAGGCCGGGCCGGGCGGCCACCTCGTCCGGCAGATGGCGCAAAAAGTCGAAGATTCCCGTGTCCGCCCAGTGGTGCTCTCCGAAGGTCTCGTAGTCGCAGAAGATGTTTATGCACCGTCCGGGGGTCTTCTCCAGCCAGGAGGCGTACTTGTCGGCGGTGAGGGGATACTCCTCCCAGCCCCTGGTGGAGAAGCGAAAGCCGATGTCATCGGTGAGCTTGAAGTTTCGCAGGAGCAGAGCGATATTCCCCCCCGGTGGGCGGTAGACGTAATTGGGGTCGGCCATGATCCCTTCCGTGAAGACCGCCCTGTAGCCCATGCTCTCTGCCATGCGCCCGATCTCGTCGCTGTAGATCAGTTCGGTGTTTTCGAATGTGGTGGGCCTCTGTGCGAAGAGGTCCCAGATCATCTCCCTGTGCATCTTCACCTGCTCGACGAACTCACTTCTGTCCTCGTAGAGGCTGGCCAGGGAGTGGTAGTAGGTCTGCTCCATCACCTCCACCCGGCCGGTGTCCGTCAGCCGCTGGAATGAGTCCAGAACCTCGGGCCGGAAGCGGCGGCACTGCTCCAGGAATATGCCTGAGAAGCTGTAGGCGGCGCAGAAGGGCCTCTCCGAAGCGTCATGCTTTCGGATGGCTTCCAGGATCACCTCATTGGCAGGCAGATAGCATTTGTCGGAGACGCGCTCGAAGATCCTCCTGTTTTCGGCATCATCGAAGTAAAACTCCTCCAGATCGGGGGCTACCTCCTTCAGAGGCGAGCCGTCCCAAAAGAAGTTCTTCTTGAGACGGAGGGGCTGGTGGACCTCGAAGCAGAGGGAGACGGCAGTCATGGCCACTCTATCGGCCTGCAAATTATTTACATCTTTGCCAGAAGCAGAAGGGGCTCCATTTTGTAATCGAAGCTTCCATCTCTGTGAGGCCTCTATGCGCTCTAGTCCTAACGACGTTTTTCGCTACAGAGAAACGATAATGACTTTGAGTCACCCATGTGCATGAAAATGAGACTTTCGTTCTTTGTGCGTACTTTGTGAACTTTGTGCCTTTGTGGTGAAGACGTTTGCGCCAGTGTCAGTCCAATGGTCTACGGACTTTCGTTAGCAAAATATAATTCTCCAAAAAGGTTATCTGACCTTAGAACGGTGTTCAAGACTTTCCATGAAAATATACACGGGATAAATATCATTAATAAATTTATATGTCCCTCTATCTGCCTCTTGGTCGACAATTATCACCCCAAGTTTTCTCATTTTCCGGAGGAAATTATCGAATACTTTTTTCTCTTCAGGGGTTAATTTTTCTGCTATTTCTGTCTTTTTAAATTGAGTTTCTGGCGATTGGCTAAGTTTTCTTAGGATTGATTTATATTTCTCACTGCGAATTGCGCGATATACTAATGGATCAAGATATTTTTTGCCAATGTTGCCTGCTGCAATGACTATCCCTTTCCACACATCATCTTCTTTTACAGTCCCATCAGTGTCTGCCCAAAAGACGGCGTCTCCTATTTCATGCATAATTGTTGGAAGTCCACTTGAATATTTTACCATTAATTTCATAGCAGAATCATCCACTTGGATATCTACCTTCTTAAAAGCTCTCTCAAAGAAATCTTTCACTTCTCGATCTTGCAGCTTCTCTATTTCTACAACATGAAACACTATCATCAGAGATGGTTGATTTTTGCTCAAATTATCTCTAAATTCTGGAAGCCCGATCAACATGATGCATACGGGGAAAAAATCAGAATGTGTAGCTACCCTATATACGAAACTCTTATACCAATTCGCAAATTCCGGGGTCTTTGATATTGCATCTATGTCGTCCAAAACGATAAAGAGGCCACTTTTCTCCGGTTTTATTTTTTCGGCAATATTTGAAATGGCAGAAGAAAAATTATTCACAAGCTCGCGCGAGTCTTCTTCAGAAGGATTAAAGCTGAGAGCTACACCGAATAGGTCTATTTGTTGTATTTTATCATTAAAATAACCAGAAATTTTATCATACCAAGATTGAGTGTTAGATACTTTGAGCAGTTCCTCGAAAACGCGACGAACCATCTCGTCCAGACTTGTGACCTGCCCAAGAAATACATGAACTGAGAGAAGCTTTTCTTTACATGCCATATTACAAACGAATCGTGCAAAAGAGCTTTTTCCGATGCCCCTTTCGCCTGCTAAGAAGATATTTTCCTGCTTTCCTGTTCTTGCTTGTTTTACATTTTTTAATATTTCGTCTAATTGGTCGCGTCGTCCAACGAAGAGTTCCACAGGAACTGGATTTCCAGGAGTGAACGGACTTCGATCCTTCATAATCATTTATGCTACCTTCTGATATTTTATTTTATCTGTGCAAAGCCAGCCCCAGCGAAAGGCTTAAATCCTGCAATTAGAACGTAATGTCTTCCAGTGGGGGAATTTAGAAGTGGTAATCGGACTTACTATGATCAAGGTACAGTCCGGCCAGGAGAGATCGGTCTATGCCGATCTGCAGAGCAGGCCGGATGTCGTGGACGTATACAGCTTGTTTGGCGAGTACAGCTTCTTTGTCATCATGCAGGCCAAGGAGAAGACGGGTCTTGCCCGCATACTCAGCGATATTAAGGAGCGGGAGAGCGTCATCAAGACCGGCCCCGTCCTCCTCTCAACGGAGGGGGGCAGCAAGAGCGCGTCAGATAGAGAGCCGGAGAGGATGAGTCCGGCTCTGGTATTGAATTGATGGCCATTCCGTCCAAAATTATTTTTTTTGTTTTCATTTCTGGTTCTTCGCTATTTCCTGTGGCTTAACTTGATCTACTATTTCTTTCATTGTGTTAATCCACATAAAATAGCGAGGAGCCTCATTTCTCTTTGGGCTCGCCGCAGCTCGGCTCGATGATGGGCGCGAACTTCGTCCCGTAGTAGATTATGCCCCTGTCGCCCTCTTTGCCCAGGATGCGAAACACTGGTCTGACCCTCATGCCAATTTTAACCGGCAGGGAGCTGGAGACGATCTGGCCAGTGATCTTGGGCCCCTCATCCAGTTGGATGATGGCCAGGTGGTAAGGCGTCAGCCTCTCGAAGTCCTCCGTGGCATTGTGGATGGTGGTGTAGGTGAGGACGGTGCCTGTGCCCTTGAAGGCATACTCCTCCAGGTGGGCACCTCTCCGGCAATTGGGGCAGATGTTTCTCGGCGGAAAGAAGTATTCATCGCAACGATTGCAGTGCGTTCCCGTGAGATTGTATCTCTGGGGGATGCTCCTCCAGAACCTTGGCGCTTGGCTGGTCATCCTTCACCTCGTAAATATGTGGACAAGAGCCGTGCCGCCTGAGCCGCCCACATTGTGGGCCAGGCCAATCTCTGCCTCATCCACCTGCCTCTTGCCCGCCTCCCCCCGCAGTTGCAGGGCTATCTCGTAGGCCTGCTTGATGCCCGTGGCTCCCACGGGATGGCCGCAGGCCTTCAGCCCGCCGGAGGTGTTGATGGGCAGCTCTCCCCCCAGGGCCGTCATGCCCTCTTCCGCTGCCCGGCCTCCCTGGCCCTTCTCCACAAATCCCAGGTCCTCTATGGCCAGTATCTCGGCGATGGTAAAGCAGTCGTGCACCTCGGCCACATCCACCTGGCGCGGCTCTATCCCTGCCTGGGTGAATGCCGCCCGCCCGGCGGCCACAGTGGCGTCCAGGGTGGTCAGGTCGCGACGGTCGTGCAGGGCCAGGGTGTCACTGGCCTGGGCGCAGCCTGCGATCCTCACGGGTGTATCGGCGAGCTTTGCCGCCATCTCCGTGGGGGCGAGAACCACTGCGGCCGCGCCGTCGGAGATGGGCGAGCAGTCCAGCACATGCAGGGGATCGGCCACCACAGGCGAGCGGTTCACATCATCCAATGTGATCTCCATGTGATACTGGGCGATGGGATTGTACATGGCATGGTGGTGATTCTTCACAGCCACCCCTGCCATCTGATCATGAGTTGTGCCGTAGCGGCGCATGTGCAGCCTGGCCATCATGGCATAGAGCGCCGGGAAGGTCGCGCCGAAGAAGCACTCCCACTCCCTGTCGGCAGCCGCCGCCAGGGCGTCGGCGGCAGTGCCGGAGGATACGTCCGTCATCTTCTCAACTCCCGCGGCGATCACAATGTCGCTGTAGCCGCTGGCCACAGCCAGCACTGCCTGGCGCAAAGCCAGCCCCCCTGAGGCGCAGGCGGCCTCTACTCGTGTGGACGGCACATGCAGGCGGGACAGACCGGCGCAGTCGGCGATGAGCGCTCCAATGTGCTCCTGCTCTATGAACCTGCCTCCGCTCATGTTGCCCACGTAAAGGGCATCGATCTGCTCCCCGGCGATTTCAGCGTCGTCAATGGCCAGAAGGCCAGCCTCAGCGATCATGTCGCGCAGGGAGACGTCCCACCTCTCGCCGAATTTGGTGCAGCCCACTCCAATTATGGATACGGATCTCATATTCTCAGCTTGCCCTTGTGCTTGGCATACACGGCATAATCAAGATACTCTGCTCCTGCAATCAGGTCGCGAACGGAAGGAGCCTTGCAGCGGATCTCCTCGATCCTGTCCGTCACCTTTATGCTGAAGGCATCGCTGCCCGCGCCTGAGCCGAAGCTGGTCACAAATATGCGCTCTCCGGGGCGGGCCACATCCAGTGTAGCAGCGAGGCCGATGAGACAGGAGGCAGAATAGGTATTGCCGATGAGGGGCACAATCAGCCCCGGCTCGATCTGCTTTTTGGAAAAGCCCAGCATCCTGGAGACGCGGACGGGGAATTTTCCGTTAGGCTGGTGGAAGACAGCATGATCATAATCCTCAGGCCGGGTGCCCAGCCGCTGCATCAGCCCTCGCGCCGCGCTTGTCACATGCTTGAAGTAGGCCGGCTCGCCGGTGAACCTTCCCCCGTGCTCCGGATAGGGCATCCCCTCCCGCCTCCAAAAGTCCGGGGTGTCCGAAGTGAAGGAGTAAAAGCCCTCGATCTCAGCAGCCAGGTCCTGCCGGCCTATGATGTAGGCCGCCCCGCCAGCGGCTGCTGTGTACTCCAGCATGTCGCCAGGGGCGCCCTGGCTCACATCGGCTCCGATGGCCAGGCCCAGGTCGATGTGATCCGAGCCCACCAGGCCCAGGCAGGCCTGAACTGCTGCCGTGCCCGCTTTGCAGGCAAACTCGAAATCGGCAGCCGTATATGATGACGATGAGCACACCGCCTGGCCCACAATGGTCCCCGTGGGCTTCACGGCATAGGGGTGGCTCTCCGATCCGGCATATATGGCCCCGATCCTCTTGGGATCTACACCGCCGCGAAGGATAGCATTTCTGGCAGCTTCCACGGCAATGGTCACCGCATCCTCATCCAGGTCGGGCACAGACTTCTCATAGACGCGCAGCCCTTCCGAGATCTCTTCACCGTTGCCCCAGACCCTGGCGATCTCCTCCAGTCTGATCCGGAATCGGGGGATGTATACCCCGTAGCTTACAATACCAGTGGCCAAGAGATTTCACCCTTTGCTCAGAGCACTGGAGACCTCGTCAACGGAAAAATGTGTCGTTAAAAGAGGGATGTTTTCCACTTCGGCGATCTTTTTGGCTATGGGGTCAACCTGGGATGGCTCCAGCCCCTGCAAGACCACAGCGCCCGGCTTTAAGTTGCTCACCCGCACCGCCACCATGGGCGACTTGCCGGAATGAACGCCAGTGAATATGAGGGCCCGAGCGGTGCTGCGGCCATAGATCTTCTGGAAGTGGTCGGGCAGCATCTCCACAATGGCCTTATTGCTGTCTATCACTGTATACCCCCAGATGGTGATATCGGTGCGCCCGAATATGACATCGGCCTCGAGCCGGTCCACCATCCTGGCAAGCGCTATGGGCTCCTGGTACTCGCAGACGCTGCATATGGAGTCCAGGCCCAGTATGTCGCCCCACATGTCCTCATAGGCGCGCAGGACATTGCAGCCGCGGCTCTCATCAATGCGCAGCAGCGCATCTATGATCTTGCTGACGATCATTATGCCCGGGGACTTCCTCCTGCCGCTCTCATAATCCGAGATCACGGACGGAGATATGCCCAGGTGGTTGGACAGGTCGGTCTGGGTTATGGCGAAGTTTCTGCGCCATTTCCTCAGAGTGTCGCCTGGATTTTGGGAAAGGGTGATCTCTCCTGCGATCTTCTCGGCCAGCAATCCTCGAGCGTTGGAGATCTCCCTGCCGGAATTCATAAAGGACACCTGGTCTAACTAGGATATAAATCTAGCGAAAATAATTCGGCATTCAACGTAAGAGTTGGCATAAAAGAGCCATGCGTCGACCGGGATTCGAACCCGGGTTGTAGGCTTGCTTCGCAGAATTGCTCTGCCTGGAAGGCCCAAGTCATAACCACTAGACCATCGACGCCCGCCCTCTAGGTATCACAGGTTGAACTTAACTGTTTCGATTGAAATTAAATTCTAAATAAAACTAAAAAATATAAATATATATTTCATATTTTTTGCTGAGATGCCCATCGTTCCATCAGCTTGACATCAATCCGTTAGCCACCAGAAGCAGAAATGCCACTGCTAGAAGCCCGACGAAATAGGGAAATACATTGTTCAACTTCATCACCTTTTTTTATTTATTCTTTCGCTCTCTTGGCCAATGGCCAATGGCTTTTTTGCCTTTATCCTATAAACCTTTTTTGCTATTTCAAATTTTAGGTTTTATACCTGGAATTTCCAATCAGATAATTTGATATAGAGGCGAGGCGGCGAGAGTGCAAGACATGAATGTATTGATAACCGCCTTCTGGTTGATGCTGCCGGCATATATCCCCAACAACTGTGCCGCGCTCTTCGGAGGCGGAACGCCCCTGGACGGGGGCAGAATCTTTCAAGACGGCCGGCGAACTCTGGGGGACGGCAAGACCTTTCGAGGCACCTTCGCGGGAACTGTCTGCGGGGTGCTCGTGGGTCTGCTGCAAAATCAGATCGCCCCTCATCTCGGCCTGCCCACATTCGGCAGCGGCTACGAGCAGATTCCCATTTTACTGGCCCTCTCCCTGGGCGCCATGCTGGGCGACATTGTAGCTGCTTTCTTCAAGCGCCGCATGGGCCTTCAGCGCGGAGCGCCCCTCTTTATAATAGATCAGCTTGATTTTGTCTTCGGAGCATGGCTTGCTGCTATACTGATCGCCCCTCAGTGGTTTGATCAGCATTTTACTATTAATATAGTCATAATAGTATTAATAATTACGCCTATATTGCACCGGGCGAGCAACATCATCGGCTACAAGATGGGCGCGAAGAGAGAGCCCTGGTAGCAATAGGGCCAGATAGCAATACAAATCCCCGCCAATTTTCCTGCATCCTCCTCGGCCATCGCGAAAGCTTTATAAGTTTAGGTAATTGATACCAAGAGCGTCATAGCCAATTTTATCGCCAAACAGCATGAAATTGGTGAAATGAAAAGGAGGAGGAATAAATGGACGCATTTAGCATGGGGCTTATAGCTGCAATGGGCGCCCTTGCGACGGTTGCTGGTGCTTCTGAGGATATAGAATCAGATATAGGATCCCAGAGTAATCCCAACTCGCAGGTGCAACTGGCCGCCCAGGTAGGCAACCCCCACAGGATTTATAACAAGGCCATTTCGGGAGAACCCCCGGCCAACGCCCTGTGGTGTGCCACTGCTGCTATGGTAGCCTATACGCTTATTACGGCCTTCCAGATGCCCGCACTGCTTGCCCTGGTGGCAGGCGCATCCGTTGCCGCTCTATTCAACGGTGTCTTTTCGATGAGCGCCTATTTTGGCAGGAATTCCAGTCAGGCTAGGTTCAATCAGTGGGTCTATCTGGATATCGTCAGGTACACCACGCCATCGATTATGGCTCATGCCTGGATAACGTCATTTTGTATTGCCACAATATCCTTCATCATGGTATATGTTCTTCCAACGCCGCATCCGTTCCCAATGCCTGTAATTGCTCTTATTTGGGGATTGGCAGTTGGTGCCATCGGCTCGTCCGTGGGAGACATCCACTACGGCGGTGAGCGCGAGTTCCAGAACCGCCAGTTCGGCTGCGGTCTGAACACCATGCTCTCCGGCCAGATCGTCCGGAAAGCCGAGGCAGGCTTGAGAAACTCCATAGATAACGCCTGGTTCTGCACCAAGTTCGGCGGACCGGCCACGGGAATGGGCTTCGGCCTGACGGTCTTCCTGGACAACTGGAGGACCACGGTATTTGATCCCGTAACCCAGGCGTCTTATGCCATTGCTATGGGTGTCTTCTTTATCATCGTGATGGTATCCTATAATTACTATATAGAAAAGTCCGCCAGAAGAAAGTACGGACCATATCCGGAATACAAGGGGGACATAGCCGCATGAACTTTGATGTTAATACCATAGTCTACATTCTGGAGATCCTGGTTGGGGGCCTCCTGGTAGGCATTGGCGTTCACTTTGTGCCTGTGGGCGGCGCACCTGCGGCCATGGCCCAGGCAACCGGCATCGGCACGGGTACAGTGCAGCTTGCTGCCGGATCGGGCCTCACCGGCCTTCTGGCCGCCGGGCTGATGATGTCGGTCACAGATAACCTCTGGCTTATCCTGGCATCGGGGGCAGTTGGCGCAGGAATTATGATGGGCTCCACAATGCTCACGGGCTCCTGGATCTACGCTTATGCTGTGGGTGCACCCTTCGCTTCGGCCAAGGTCAACTACGACCCCGTGACGGGATTCTCCCAGCCGCCGTACGTAGCTCCTGGAACAGTGGGCCAGGGCATTCCCACGGTCTGCTTCGTCTCCGGCCTCATCGGCGGCATGATGGGCGGCCTTGGCGGTGCCATGATCTACTATCCGCTCTACCTCATCAACGGCAACGCTGCTCTGAGCGCCATGTTCGCCATTGGTATCTTCCTGGTGAACGCCGTGATTGCCTCCTGGAACATCCAGGGAACCATCGAGGGATTCCATGACCCCAAGTTCAAGAAATGGCCCTTCGCCTTCAAGGCCTGTGCCATTGCCAGCATACTGCTTGCCCTGGCTTCAGTGCTGATCACCGGAGGTGCCTGAAATGTCGTTAGGAGGAAGCGGAGGCGGAGCGCCTTCTGCACTTGATCCAAAGAAGCTAAGAATGTACGGATTGGTGGGCTCCATCGTTGGAATATACCTCGGTGCCATACTCAATAGCGCCCTCAACACCTACGTATTCTCATTTATCGGTGCGGTGGCTGCAATATTCGCTGTGGTTATGGGAGCCAACGCCGTGAGAAGGGTCTGCGCTTATGGTATCGGTACGGGCGTCCCTTCCATCGGCATGCTGGCCCTGGGTATGGGCATCATCGCCGTCATGTTCGGGCTGTCCGTGGCTGAATCCATGGGATTTGGAATGCTGGGGCCCATCATCACCCTAGTCTATGCCGGAGTCTTCGGCTACATCATCGGTGTCATCGCCAATAAGGTCATCAAATTCAACATCCCGGTGATGGAAGAGGGCAACGCAGATCTGTCCATGGCCGGAGCCTTGGCCATATTGGGATGGAGCTTTGCCATATCCGGCACTTTGGGCTATGCAGATATCGTGGCTGATGTCCTCATGACCGGATATATCGCCATCATATTCATCGCCGGAGGCCTTGCTATCCTGCATCCCTTCAATGCCAACCTCGGCCCGGATGAGAAGCAGGACAGGACTCTGGTCAATTCGGTCATGGTGAGCGGACTGGCTATGGTGATGACGGGCGTTGCAGCCCTTTTGACGCAGGGACTGGCTGCCGGGCTATTGCAGCTTGTCATCGGTTTTGCCCTGTGGTACTACTTCTTCAAGATGTACTACAAGCTGGTCAAGAGAGATGCCGCAGCCGTGGTAGGAACGGGACTATTGCCGCCAACGGTGCAGTAGGGAGGTCTAGAAATGGGATTTGTTAGAG
>CAYQKI010000024.1:0-21952 GCA_964418105.1 uncultured Methanotrichaceae archaeon
TCGTAGGCCACCGTCTGCAGCATATCGCAGATCTCCTTGCCCAGGGAATCGATCATGCCGCCGTGCAGAGACTTGGACTCGAAGTCCATGTAGAATCCTTCCTGGCCGGTGTGAGTGGCAGCCAGGAGCTGCACTATCTGCTCCTCGCAGTATTCAAGTGCCTCGCCGAAGTCCTTCAGGGACTTGGGCTTGCTGCCCAGGATAGTGCGGGTGAGGGGAGCATCCACAAGGATCTCGCTGCCCATATCAAACTTCATGTCTCCGAATTTATCCAGGCACCAGTGGTACAGGTGTCTGCCGTGAGCGGTATGGGCGCAGGTTCCCATGAGGACTGCAACTAAAACGATCTTGCCGCAGGTACCGGCCATATCAATGCCGCAGGCACCCTTCTTATTTCCGGTCAGATCGCATGGTCCATATGTACAGAGCGTGCATGTATCATCCGCGGGGGAGTACATGATCTTGTACCGGTTGCAGATCTTGAAGTCCCAGTCACGGAGCGTTGCTACATTGGGCTTGGGGAAGGGGCCCATGGCCTGGTCCCATTCTTCCTCTTCCTTAACGACAGCGCCTATGTTGATCTGGACGTTCTTCATGTCCTCAACAGAGAAACTGCCCTCTCTTGTTGCCATCGGAATCTTAGCCTCCTCTTCCTTTGATATACGCCGCTTGAGTTCGCATAGAGTGAATAAAACACTTTCGGACACGTACTAATATAAAAACTATAAAATTTTAATTCAATTCATGGTATGAATTTTATATAGCAGATATGTGAAAAAAAGTGGACCTCCCAATCACTATTGTTAATGCAAGATCTTCCATCCACAACCTTGAAATGCCTTACCGTGAGAGAGCCTGGAAATCCATGATAAACCGTATACGGAAGAGCTTCGCCCGGGCGACTGAGTGCAAGCACGGCGGAAAGGTACAGGATGCGGCATCGATTCTTGGAGCGGAGCCACTGGACTTCTCAGCCAATATCAATCCATTGGGCTCGCCCAAACTGGATAACTTGATTTTAGAAGAGATTAAGAAAATAGGCCATTACCCAGACAATAGCTACCGAGAGTTTCGTCGCGCCGCAGGAAATTTTGTGAATGTGGATATGAAATGCATTGTGCCCGGCAACGGCTCATCCGAACTGATCAGGCTCTTTGCAGAATGCTGCTTAGAGGATGGGGACCTCTGCCTTGTGCCCACTCCATCCTTCGGCGAGTACGCCAACCAGTCCCTTCTGGCCGGGGCGACTATCAAGAAGCTGAAAATAGATGAGGATGGGCTGCCGCATTTGAATGAAAGCGACCTGGAGGAGGCCAAGCTGCTCTTTCTATGCAATCCCAACAATCCCACGGGAAAGCTTCTATCCAGGGGCAAGGTCATCGATCTGGCCGACAGATGCGAACAAGCAGAGACCTTCCTGCTGGTGGATGAGGCATTCATAGAGCTCTCCGATCCGCAGCAGAGCGTGGCAGAGACTGCGCCGAACAGGAGGTTCCTCTTCGTAATGAGGTCTCTGACCAAGTCCTTTGGCGTGCCCGGCCTGCGTCTGGGATTCGGGGTGGCAAATGAAACGCTAGCCGGCATTTTGAACCTGGTCAGAATCCCCTGGTCCATAGGCTCAATTGCTGCGGCAGCGGCATCGTATCTCCTGGGCTGCGAAGAGCACCTGGAGCATAGCCGCAGGTTTATAAAAGAGGAGCTGGACTGGCTGCAACCAGCCCTGCGCGATCTGGGCCTCGCGCCCACGACCAGCAGCGTCAACTTCATTCTGGTCAACATCGAGCCCACCGGCCTGAACTCAGATACCCTGGCGATGAGGACCATGTCCCAGGGCGTGCTGGTGAGAGACTGCCAGTCCTTTGGCCTGGGCAAGAGCTACATCCGGGTAGCAGTGCGCAGCCGCCGCGAGAACGAGCAACTGATAGCAGCCCTAAAGAAGGCCCTATCATGCAGAGACTGAACTGCGAGAGGTTCCCCTGCCACTTTTTAGAGCAGGACTGCTCGCTATGCTTCTGTCCCTTTTATCCCTGCCGGGATGAAAGAACCGGCGGCAAAGAGAAAGACGGGGCATGGTGCTGCGATTCTTGCCGAATTATACACTACCAGGAGATAGCCGACATGGTCCTGGACTCACTACTCAATGGCGAGTCTGTGTCAGCCGTCTGGAAGAAACTGGAGGCACGATTGAAATGAGGAGAAATAGGAAATGATTGCAGATAGCCTGGCCGTGTTCCTCCTGGCGGTAGCTTATGATATACTCCTTGGTGAGATGCCGGCAAAAATACATCCTGTGGTTTGGATAGGGAAGTTGATTGCGTTCCTGCGCGCCAGGTGTCCTCCCAGCCGGGCAGGCGGAGCTGCTCTGGCCTTAATGGTGATATTGATCGCCGTCTTCTCCGGCCACCTGGCTGTGAAAGCGGCAGGGATGGTGCCCTTTTTACCCCTCTTTGTCTCCGCCTTCCTCCTCAAGTCCACCTTCGCCGTGAGATGTCTTCTTCAGGTCTCTCGCGACATCGGCAGGATGATAGACAGGGATATGCAAGAAGCAAAGTCAATGCTCCCGGCCCTGGTAGGCCGCAACACCGCTTCGCTATCCAGGAGCCAGGCCAGTTCGGCGGTGATAGAATCGCTCTCGGAAAATTATGTAGATGGAATTCTCTCCCCCATATTTTATTATGTCCTCTTCTCGCCCTTCGGCCTGGGCCTGGAGGCAGCCCTGGCCTTTAAAGCTGTCAGCACTATGGACTCCATGGTCGGATACAAGACCAGAGGCCTGAAAGAACTGGGCTATGCCGGGGCCAGGCTCGATGACCTGGCCAACTACATCCCGGCACGCTTATCTATAATTCTCATAGCACTGGCCAGGCCGGACCGGGCTAAAGCAGCAATCCAGGCCGCCTGGAGATATCATTCTGTCACACCCAGCCCCAACTCCGGCTGGCCGATGGCTGCATGCGCCGGGGCTCTAGGCATCCGTCTGGAGAAGCCTGGATACTATGTCCTGATGGATGAAGGAAAAGAGCCGCAGACATCAGACGTGCCCCGGGCACTGCGCCTTATGCAGGGGGCAATCGCCCTCACACTGGCAGGATCGCTGACGATATTGATCCTCCTATAGCATAATGTTTATCCGATGCTAAGGACATGTGAGCAGGAATGCAAACCATGGCAGACCTCCTGGAAAAGGTTCGCGAACTTCCCTCGCGCGGCCTGACCAAAGAAGACGCTAAAAAGCTATTTGGATGGAATGTCCAGGAGCTCCAACTCCAGAATAAAGAGGGCGACGAGAGCTATATCTACATCACTTTCGAGAACGGATATACCATTTTTGCCAGATACTTCCTCAACCTTGACCCCAGCGAGATCAAAGATACCTGCGAATTCACATTGGGACTGCGCACTGACCTGCGCTCCCGCATCAGATACGACATCCATTATGCAGGATATATACATGGACAGGGATATATCAGACTCAGGGTCCAGGAGATGAAAAATCGAATGCAACAGATGGTGCTTGAGGAATTCTATATTCCTGCCCTAAAAGAGGTCTACAAGCCCATCATAATCCGTTTCAAGGGACTTTATAGCCGTGACTTCTTCGGCATAGAAGCCGATCAGGCACATGGAGAATTATTCTATGCACCCATCCGTCACAGGAGCGAATACAAAGAAGCAGAACTGGGAGATGTCGTGGGTCGGCTCGCCGAGCTGGACCTCCTCCTCAAGGAGCCCCAGATCAGGCACTCCCTGGCTGAGATCGACCTGCAACTCAGCCTGCTGCCCTCAATGGTCTGGTCCGACCTCTAGCCCGTACGCCCTTCATAACCAGCGATTAGAGATGATCTTCGTCTTCAGAATATCCGGCTCGCTCTCTTGCCGCCTGTTCTGACCGGTCCCCTGAACCTGCACCGGCTCTATTTTGCCGAAGGCGGGCAAATCATCCGAAAACGGATCGGATGAGACGAGCCTGGACTGCTGATGATCAGCCAAAACTGCCATCTCCTGAGCGCGCACGCCGTCTCCCTGTGCCGCGAACAGGCGGCTCATGTCCCGGTAGATGCAGACAACGTCGTACATGGCTCCAATACGGCTTGACGCCGCCAGTGCCTGCTGCAGACGCTGCAGGGCACGGGGATAGTCCTTGACCTGGAGGGCGAGCCTTCCCAGAAGGGCCATGCATCTGGCCTCTTCATGGAGGCAGGAGTTCAATCGCGCCGAAGCGAGGGCCTTTTCCAGGCAGACCTCTGCATCCCTCTGCCGGCCCTGGCTGGCATGGAGCACTCCTTTAGCCTGGAGGAGCTGAATCTGCAATGAAAGGCAATCCGTGCAGATTATCAGCGCCTCAGCCCTCTCCAGATAATATCCTCCCTCATCCAGGCGCCCCAATCTCAGCAGAAACTGCGCTCTGGCCAAATAGGCTTCAGCCAATTCAGGAAGCGCTCCCAGCTCCTCTAAGAGGCTGATGGAGCGGGAGAGGTGCTCTTCAGCCTGCTCCTCCTGGCCGAGGCAATCCAGCACCACACCCAAATTCATCCATACGGACGCTGTGCAGGGTACGGCTCCCAGATCCTCGAATATGCTCAAAGCCCGGCAGAAGAGCCGGCCCGCTCCTGCCAGGTCTCCCCGGTCCTTGTAGACCAGGGCGGTGTTGAAGAGGACCTGCCCCTGATTGCAGACCTCACCCGTAGCCACGAAGAGCTCCAGGCTCTCCCGGTAACAGGATAAAGCCTCATCCCACCGGCATCGATCGGCCAGCCCACCGGCCAGGGCCGCTAAAACCTCAGCCTGCCCGGAGAGGTCACCCTGGGCTTTGAGAGAAGAGAGCTGCTCGTAGTAGCCATCGAGGTCTTCAGGGGCCTCTCCCCTCCCAGCAGAGATCATATCGATGCTGGACTGCATCTCTGCTGCAGCCTCCCGATCCCCCAGGCGCTTGAAGATCTCCAGGGACCGGAGGAAGTGCTCCCTGGCCAGATTCCTCTCTCCCCGGCGCAGATAGAAGCTTCCCAAATTACCCAGCACCCGCGCAGCTCCCGCCTGCTCTTCCAGCCTCTCAAAGAGAGCCAGGCTCTCCTGAAAGCACTCCAGGGCATCTGTCCACCCTCCTCTCTTCAGATGCAGGGCGGCCATGTTGCTCTGAACCTGGGCCTGGCTTCTCTCGTCCCCGAAGCTCCGAAAGCCCGCCAGGGCGGAGGAGTAGCTCTCCAGTGCGCCCTTCCAGTCGCCCCGCCGGTAGAAGAGATTGGCCAGGTTGTTTTCGGCCACCGCCAGGGAGTAGGCATCCCCCAGTCCCTCCAGTATGGCCAGGCTCTGCCGGTAATTCGCGACGGCCTCATCCCACCGCCCCAGATCAGCCAGCAGTCCGGCTGCCGAGCAGAGCACCGACGCCTCCCCCCAGGCGTCTCCCGCGCTCTTCAATGCCTCAAGCACCCGGCAATAGGCCGCTTCCGCCTCCTCCGCCAGTCCCAGGCGCAGGCCGACTGACACCAGACCCTGCAGGGCAGCCATCATGGCCGGACTGTCATCGTTCTTCATATGGAAGGCCAGGCAGTCCTGATAGCACTGCAAGGCCTTTGACAGGTCGCCGCCGGCACAGACAGCCGCCGCGAGGCCGAGGAGAGACTGCCCCTCGCCCCGGACGTCACCAATTTGGGAAAACTCCTCCCTGCACCCTTCATACAGCTCCCTTGCCCTGTCGATCTCACCATCATCAAGCAGGGCCGCCGCCAGATTGGATGAGGCCAGGGCCGCGCCGTGCCTGTCGCCCCCAGCCTTCGCCGCATCCAGGCCGAATTTATAGCACATGATCGCCTTTTTGCAGTCGCCCCGTTCTGAGTAGAGGTTTCCCAGGTTATTTTGAGCGGCACAGTAGCCGCATAGGTCTCCCAGAGCCTCATAGGCCCGCGCTGCCTGCTGGAAGTGCTCGCGAGCAGACTCCCAGTCCCCCTGAAGCTGGCGGTTGCGGCCTAAAGAGAGCCGCAGTCCGCTGCAGCCCACCTCATCCCCCATCTCCTCCCGGGCGAGAAGGCTCCTATGGAGGTGCTCCTCGGCCAGGGCCAGGTCTCCCCGGACCTGGTAGATCAGCCCCAGATTGGACTCGGTCTGAGAGCAGCCCTGGCTATTGCCATGCTCGCCATAGATTCGCAGAGAGCGGCTGTAGCATTCGAGCGCCCCGTCCAGATCCCCCTGCAGATGGTACAGGCTTCCCAGGTTGGAGAGGGCTTCAGCCGCAGATAGAGCATTTCCGCTCTCCAGGAGCAGGTCTGCCGCCCTCTGGAAGCATTCGATGCCCTGCGGCCACCGCCGCAGGTCGCTGCAGATCAGGCCAGCCAGGCTCAGGACCGCCGCTAGAGAGGATGCCTCCCCTTCGCCCTCCCTGATAGCCAGGGACTCCTGAGCATACTGCAGCGCCTCATTAGGCCGCCCTTGAATCCGGCAGAGTCCGGCCAGCTTCTCCAGCAAATCGGCCAGTTCAGTGGTGCTCTCCTCCCGGCGCATTATCTCCGCCGCACGCTTCAAATGATTCTCAGAGAGGGCCAGCTCCCCCGTCTCCAGGAAGCACTGGCCGGCGCGAGCCATGGCCTGGGCGGCCAGGGGAAAATTGACGCCTTCGATACCAAAGAATCCCTTCTGGTAATGCTCGGCGGCCTCTCGAAATTGCCCCTGCTCGAAGAAGAGGTCCCCCAGGAGAAGGCTCATGCTCGCGGCACCGCATAAGTCTCCCTGGTCTTTCAGAAGGCGGCGGGCGGTGAGAAGGCAGCTCTCCGCCCGGACGGCAGCGCCGCAGTGCCTGTGGACGACAGACAGAGCAGATAAAGACCGGACCATTCCCTTTCCGTCCTGCAGCTTCTCCCTATCGGCCAGGCTCTTTTCATAGCACATCAGGGCGCCTGAGCTGTCCCCTTTCAGGCGGAGCATATCCCCCAGGAAGTATTGAGCATCAGCCCTCATGCTGCTGATGCCATCCCCGGCCAGACGCAATATGCGGCAATAGCAATTCTCGGCCTGGGAGAGATCGCCCCGCTGACGGTATACGCCTCCGAGATTGACCAGGACGGAGATGATGAGGGGCTTGCTTTTCACTTCATCCAGGGAAGCGAGAGCTGCCTCATAGCAGCGGCAAGCTCTATCCCAATCCTCATCTTCGCTGTACAGGCCGGCGAGAGCTGAGAGAGCCTTTGACCGCCCCTCTTCATCCCCCTGATTCCGGGCAATTTCAGCGCTTCTCTCAAAGTACTCCTCAGCAGCACGGCGATAGAAAAGCCCGGCTGCTATCCGCCCCAGATCAAGCCAGTCTGCAGCGCTGCCGCTTGCCGAAAGGTCACCGGCCAAAGAGGCAAGACTCTTTTGCATCTGCTCTCCGGAAGAAGAGAGCACCATCTGGATGAGGGAAGCCACGGGCTTTGGTGCCTGGCAAGAGAAACTGCGCAGCCTCTCCGGCCGAAAGCCGCCCGGCTCGGAGAAGATATCGGCAAGGGTTTGAAGCGATGGAGTGACGGGGCCTTCGTCGATCATCCCGTCCACCTTCTGTGGCAAAGATCAAAGGTATTATAAAAGAGGATAGGAATGGCCATCAAACTTCTGCACACGAAAAGAGAGAAATCTAAAAAAATATAATTGCTAAATAAAATTCTTTTTATTTCCATATCAAGCAGCGGACTGTATCCGGACTTCATCATACCCCACCAACCGCCAAAATATACGCCAGCAGCCTATTTTCCAGGTATTAACTGTCATCCCATATAAAATCTCTTATTTCTTTTGATTGTAGTTTTTATCACTCATTATATTTTTAAATAAAAAGATTTGTATTGAAGATATTAATGCATTAAACATTAGCATCGCCATCATTAAAGAAATTGTAATAATAAGGAGTATTGATTAAATTAATTTCCCTGAAAAGCATTTGGTCCGCAATCAATCACGGCCCTCAATTCATCCTTGATTAGGAATCGATATAATTTATAATAATCTTATTTTGGAAATAATTTAATTTAAATTTAGAAAACCGATAGCTATTACAAACAAAATAAGTATCATAAGTTATGATCAATAGTACTTACGCGCAGCTTTGATCATGCTCGCGAAGCAGAAACATAAATCAGAATCTATAGCCTTCATCTGATCCATTATTTAATCTTTAAAATATGATGATTTAATATTGCATTATATATTAAACAGTGATCAAAAGTCGAAAACATTATTATTGATAGCGTTTATCGCTGTTTGCCGATAACTTTTTAGACTAGTAACGAAAGAAATTTAATAATTATTAAGTTAGCCGAAATTGAGGTGGATTACTTAAACCAAAATATGCATATGTTTGGGGGTCGGCAGAAAATAGGACGGTGAAAGATCAAAAAAATGGCGCGCCTCACATAGAGGCTATTTCAAGACCAATTTTAAAGCCCTCTGCGGGCAGCCTATGACGCAGGCACCGCATTGAATGCACTTTCCCGAGTCGGCTATAACCCGCCAGTCCTCCAATCGGAAGGTTTTCGTGGGGCAGATGGATACGCAGGCCCCGCAGTGGACGCACTCGCCCTCATCCCTTACCACAGGAATCTCCAGGGGCACCACCCGGACGCCGCGCTTCTCAAAAGCTGCTTTGACCTCCTGGCACTTTTCTGCAGGAACCTCCAATACGATCTCGCCGCTCACCGCATCGATGCTGGCCCTCTCGATGTTGACCAGCGCCTCCGTCTCCAGTATGACCGAGGCGATGAGGGGATAACGCACTATTCCCGGAGAGACGTGCAGCATGAGCTTCATCTCTACCGCCTCCGGGCAAGCAGCCGGGAGAGGTGGTTGCTGGTTATCATTCCTATCACCTTGTTGTCCCTGTCCACCACTGGCATCGCCGATATGCTGTGCGTATCAAATGTGCGAGCAGCAAGCTCAATGGGCTCGTCTGCCCCTACGGAATAAACCCTGCGGGTCATGATCTCGCCGATGCGGGAGGACTTTCCTCCGGCCACGGCCTTGGATATGTCCCAGGTGGTGATGATGCCCATCAGCCGCCCATCTTTGGATATCACCGGCAGGTGGTCGAAGCTGCCGCTCACAATCAGCCTGGCCGCCTCATCCACACCGATATCCTCCCGAACTGAAACCACATCGCGGCTCATGACATCCCCCACATTGGGCGACTCCTTGGTCTGCTTCATGGGCCGGGAGCTGCCCAGCCGGGAGAGCGGCTCCACGGGGCAGGTGAGCAGAAACTCGCCCTTCTCCACCTGCTGCTTGAGGGTTCCGGCCACCTCGCGGGCCATAAAAAAGCTGGAGAGCGACGATGTCGCCACCTCTTTTCCGGACAGCTCGATCATGCCGGACTTGAGGTCCTCGTAGCTGACCATCTTCAAGGAAGGCCTGTCCCGGCGGGGTATGCCATAATCCACAATAGGAACTATGAGATCCTTATCCCGCACGGCGGTGCTCCGGGCCAGCCTTTCATTTAAGATAGGTATGGGAATGCCTATCCCCAGGTACAGGCTGGAGCCGTACTTATGAAATGTGGCCGCCCGCAGGAAGCGGCTGCTCATCCTCTTCATATCGCCTGTGACCATGAGAGTGGAAAAGCCGTTCTGAGGATTGTGCTGGGTTCCCGAACCCATGACGTACCCCTGCGCCCCGGCCAGGAAGATGCGTGTGCCCACGCCGATATAATCGAAATTGGGATCGTTGGAGATGGGAGAGAGAACTCCCGCTCCACTGTAATGGATATTGCCCAGTCGGGGCAGCAGTGTGCCCATGTAGGTATGCACAGTCCGGTCGGATGAGTTGGTGGCGGCATTGTATCTCTGATAGGCGTTTCTGGGATTGACCATTGTGGCCTGGTTGAAGTCGTCCAGGCGCAGGCTGGTCTCCAGCTCCATCTGAGGATAGCAGTCGGTGCCCACGCCGAAGGCATCCACCTCGATCTGCTTTCCGCAGACCAGGTCCTCCATGACATGCGCCCCGCCATACTCAATGCCCCGGTCCTCGGAGGGCTGGGTCGCACCCAGGAAGAGGTCGACGGCGGCGATGCCCCCGTAGGCCTCCACCTTATTGAGCAGCGCTCTGCCGATCTTTATGGGCGGATCGCTGTGGCCGAGGTTGAGAAATACTCCTGAGGAGCACATGGCTCCGAATGTACCGGTGGTTACAACATCCACCTCGCGCACGGCTCCGGCAGGGCCCAGCTCGTCCACAATATCAGGCATCTCCTCTGCCGTTACAACCCGGGCGCTTCCGTCGCGAATGCGTTCGTTGATCTCCGATAACGACTTCTCTTGCACGGATTTCCCAAAAGTCGGCAATCCGATAAAAACCTGTTGGGCTTTTGCAGCCCAATAACGTTATCTGCCTTAAGGGCCTGCAATGGCAGGTTATGCCTGACAGATGCGGAAAGAAAATTGTGCTCACCAGCGACCCCACCATGATGAGCAGCTATCATGGAGGTGTGATGCTGGGCTTTGCTGCCATCATGCCCAAAGCTGCGCTGCCCGGCTGGATATTCCATAAGTTCTTCTGCCCGCCCGTGCCCGCCGCAGCAGACGGCTCAGCAGCCATCGCCCCCTGCGGAATGAGAAAGGTGGAAGCAGCACTGCTGGATGCAGGATTTTCCAGGGACGAGGTGATGGTAGCCCACCCCAATCACCTGGACAGAGCCATTGGTCCGGAGACGAGGGTGGTTGGTATCACCCACGACGATCCCATGGGAAAGATCGCCGTGCGGGAGATTGAGGAGATCATAGGCAAAGGTGCCCCCTACAACCGGGCCAGCTTCCTGGAGCTCATCTCTCATCCCCTGATCAGAGAGCACCGGCCCGCCGTGGTTGTGGGGGGAAACGGAGCCTGGGAGCTCATGGGAGAGGACGTGGACGTGGATTGCATCTACCTGGGCGAGGGGGAGAGCGATTTTCCCGATATCTGCAACAAGATCATAGCCGGTGAGCCGGCACCCGGAGTCGTGCGGGGAAGGGCCGTTGCCGGAGATGCCATACCCGTCAACCGGGGTGCGACCATCGGCGGCATAGTGGAGATAGGTAGGGGTTGCTGGCGTGGATGTGCCTTCTGCTCTCCAGCCATGAGGAGCCTGCGCCACCGGCCCCTGGAGAAGATACTGGAGGACGTGAGAGTGAACCTGGCCGCCGGACAGGAGGATATCATACTGCACAGCGAGGACGTCTTCTCCTATGGCTACAGCAACGGCCGGCCCAATGAGAAGAGGATCCTGGAGATGGTCAGGGCTGTAAAGAGGCTCGGCCCCAAAACCATTGACCTGTCCCACCTCAGCCTGGCCTCGGTACACTGCAATCCCGATCTCCTGCGCAAGATATCTCAGGCGGTGGGCGTGGGTTCGGACCAAAATCACATGTCGGCATGGGTTGGCATAGAAACGGGGAGCTGTCGCATCCTGAAGATGCACATGCCAAACAAAGCCCTGCCGGCGGAGATAGAGAGCTGGCCGGAGATGGTGCGGGAGTGCTACAGCCTCTTTGAGGAGCAGTCGTGGCTGCCCGTGGCCAGCCTGGTCCTGGGCCTGCCCGGTGAGAACCGGGAGGATGTCCTCAAGACCACTGAGCTGGTGGAGTCGCTCATGGACTACACCGGCCTGATGCTTCCCCTCTTCTTTACCACCATAGCCGACACAGTTTTAGGAGGAGCCAGGGGATTTGGCAAAAAGGACGCCCTGCCCGAACACTGGCAGCTCGTGGGGCTGTGCCTGGAATACAATCTGCGCCATCTCAAGACCCTGCACCGCCTCTACCGGGAGAGGATGACTGCGGGGCCGGCGGTCCAGGCCGCCCTCAAGGGCGTCAACCTTCTGGCGGATGTGGTCCTGGCAAAATACATGAAGCGAATGAAACGAGGCGAGCCGCCCAATTGAAAAAAAGGCCGCGATGAGAGACGCGGAAATTTGCGGTGAGCATGAGGCCGCAATTTTTCAAGCTCAATAATTGTCCAGAACCGACCTCACCACGCCCTTGTGGTCTCCTTTTAGAGAATAGACGTTATGATCCCCGGAGACATCTATGCTCAGAATGCCCAGGCGAGTGTTCATGAGCCCCACCATAGCCGATACTCCGCGATAGCTGACTTCAAAACCCTCCTTCGCGAGGTAGGTGAAGACGTCCTCAGTGGTGTAAGCTCCATCGCTCAAAAACAACTTTAAGACAGCCTTCCTGATTCCTATTCCATCCCGCTTAAGATAATTTCTGAGCCTCTCCTGGATCCGTTCTTCAGCGCTCTCCATCCGGCAAAATCACCGTCCTCAAACAATGAATTTAAGGATTATAAAGCTATTCTCTCCACTACCAGCCCACCCTCAAAGGGATACCTCTCAATTATGCTCAAAATGCAATTGATGCCTTTTAGCTCTTTGGTTATATCCTCCAGTATGGCGGCTGCAATTTCTATCCTGTCATCTCTGCAGGAGTACATCTGCTCAGGCACCTCCAGATCATCCAGCACCCGGAGGGCTCTATCCAGGTCGCCCTCGATGATGCCGTGAATTATTGTGCCCTCATCGCTCACGTAATCAAAGGGCCGGGAAGAGCGAGCCGCCCGGCGGCACAGCCTCTCCTTCAGTTGCACCGCGTCCTTGAAGCGGGAGGGGCAGAAGTGCACTTTGAGGCCCTCCTGCAAAAAGTGCTTTCTGGCAATCTCCTCGCTGCCCTCAGCCGCGCATCCCAGCTCCACGGGGGTGAAGCCCTGCCCGGCCAGGCTGGAGAAGTTGGTCTCTGAGAACTCCAGTTCGTTTACATTGAGAAAGGCGCCCGTCTGCCGCACCGCCTCTACTATGGCCGGAGCCGGCTGCACAGCAGGAATCTCCACCCCGGCCTCCAGGCCCAGAATAGCAGCCTGCTGCAATGCCTCGACCAGAGCCGGAGCGGACGGCCCCTGCCATATGGAAAGAGGCGGATGAAAGCGGATCTCATCCAGGCCCGCCTGGGCGAGCCTCTCGAGAGTCTCGCGGCAGGGAAGGATGCCTGTGTAAAGGTGAATGTGATGCTTCTCTCCAAACTCGGCCTTGAGAGCGCGAATGCACTCCAGAACATACTCCAGTTGGAGCAATGGCTCGCCGCCGGTGATGCCCGTGCCCAGGGCATCGATGGCTTTCGCCTCCGCCAGTATGTCCGGCAGAGACGAGACAGGCTGCTCATCGGCATATGCCTGGTCACTGTCCCGCCGCTCCTCGGAGAGAGGGCAGTAGAAGCAGCCTCGCCCGCACCGGCCGGTGACGAAAAGCACCAGTCCCGCCCCCTGCCGGCAGATGCGGCAGCCGGGGGGCAGATAGTTGTATATCGATCCCACTGAATCGTATTGCCACTTTTCCATTGATGATGGTGCAAAGGAAGTAATTTATAAAATTTTGGCTCCTCGCTCCTCGCGGAATGGATGGCAAAAGGTCTAAATCAAATCGGCTAACAGAGGTAGACCGTCAGTCTCCGGATGAATATAATTGCTAAAGGAAGGTTTTTTGTGAAGGAATATCTGCTCGGAAATGCGGCCATTGCCAGAGGCATTATAGAGGCAGGGGCGGGTCTGGCCGCCGGCTACCCCGGCACGCCCTCCTCTGAGATCATTGAATCCCTGGTTGACCTCAAGGGAGATGATCCGATGCACATTGAGTGGTCTGTGAACGAAAAGGTGGCGCTGGAGGTGGCGGCAGGGGCTTGCTGGGCCGGCACCCGCTCTGTGGCCACCATGAAGCACGTAGGCCTGAATGTGGCCGCGGATCCATTCATGACCCTGGCATACCTGGGAGTGGGAGCAGGGCTGCTCATCATATCGGCGGACGATCCCTTCTGCCATTCCTCACAGAATGAGCAGGACTCGCGGCGCTATGCCCAGTTCGCAGGCATTCCCTGCCTGGACCCCAGAGACTCCCAGCAGGCAAAGGACATGGCTGCCTTTGCCTTCGACCTGTCGGAGAGATTTGATATCCCGGTGATGCTGCGCCCCACCACCCGCGTATCCCATTCCCGGTCGGACGTCGACATAAGACCGCAGGCCGGAGCGGGGCAGGGCAGGCAGAGGCAGAAGTCTGTGCAAGCACCTCGCTTCTGCAAAGACCCTGCGCGACGGGTGGCTCTGCCCGTGCACGCCCGCCCCCTGCATACGAAGCTGCTGGCCAAACAGCAACGAATAGAAGAGGCGCTGCAGGATACACCCTGGAACAGGATGCACCTGTCGGAAAAGGGCGGCGTGGGGGTCATAGCCTCCGGCCTGGCATCTCTTTATGCCGAAGAGGCAATAGAGGAGCTTGGAGCCGATATCTCCCTCCTGGCAGTCGGATGCTACCCTCTGCCCACCAATATGATCGAGGCCATGCTGCGGCATGTGAGCGCAGTCATGGTCATAGAAGAGCTGGAGCCGATGGTGGAGGAGCAGGTGGAGAGGATCGCCGCGAAGGTTAATCGATCTGTTAAAATCCTGGGCAAGGGCGGCTTCATCCCCCGGGAAGGGGAACTTGACGGGCTGCTGGTCAGAAACGCCATCGCTCGCATGATCGGCAGGGAGGAGCTGCCCGCCGCGACATGCATGCCCCCCGGAGTTCTGCCGCCCCGACCGCCAGCCCTCTGCCCCGGCTGCAGCCACCGGGCCACCTACTACGCCATGAGACGGGCCTTCGGCAAGAATGCCGTATTTCCAAGCGATATAGGCTGCTACACCATGGCCGTGAATATGGGAACTGTGGACACCTGCCTGTGCATGGGAGCCAGCATCACCCTGGCCAGCGGCATACGATTCGGGGGCGAAGAGGAGCCTATCTGCTGCAGCCTCGGCGACTCCACATTTTTGCATGGAGGCATGACCGGCCTGCTCAATGCCGCCTACAATAAGGCCAGAATCACAGTGACCATCCTCGATAATTCCACCACAGCCATGACCGGCCACCAGCCTCACCCGGGAACGGGCTTCACCGCCACGGGAGAGCCCACTGTCAGGGTCTCGCTGGAAGAGCTGGCCCGCGCCCTCGGCGCAGGGCTGGTAGAGACGGTCGATCCCTATGATATGCAGGCTACACTGGAGAGCTTTAACAGGGCAAAGGAGTTCTCCGGCCTGTCTGTGGTCATCGCCCGCCAGCCCTGCGTCATCAAATCCAGGAAGAGCGGCAAACCCCGCCGGGCCTTCCGCGTCAGCGCCGAGTGCAAAGGATGCGGCATGTGTGTGGAATTCGGCTGCCCGGCCATTGAATTCAAGGAGGAGAAGGCAGCCATCAATTCCTTATGCACAGGCTGCGGGGTCTGCGCCCAGATCTGCCCGGCATCGGCCATAGAGGAGGTGGCGAAATGAGGACATCCGAGTGCGACCTGGTGATCGCAGGAGTGGGCGGCCAGGGTGTTATATTGATCTCAGACGTGATAGGAAGGGCGACGGTGCTGGCCGGAAAGCCGGTATGCGGCGCTGAGACACACGGCATGGCCCAGAGGGGGGGAAGCGTCATCAACCACACCCGCATAGGATGCCGCTACTCTCCACTGGTGGCAGCGAGATCTGCCGACCTCCTGGTCGCTCTCGAGCCGGCGGAGGCGCTGCGCTTCTCTCACTACCTCTCCCCGCAGGGAGTGGCCCTGGTCAACACCAGGCCGGTCCTCCCGGTGACTGTTACCACCGGGCAGGCTGCCTATCCGCCGCTTGAGGAGCTGATCGAGCGGCTGGGCCAGAGGTGCGGCAAGGTGATAGCCATGGATGCCACTGGCCTTGCGGAGAGGGCGGGTACAGCCCAGGCCATGAATGTGGTGATGCTGGGTGCACTCTCCCGGTATATTCCCCTCTCCGAGGAGCTGATTATTGAGGCTCTCTCCAGAGTAGTGCCTGAGCGCTTCTTAGAAGCGAATAAGAAGGCATTCGCCCTAGGAAAAGCTGAAGTAGAATAGACGCGCAGGATTTGGCATGGAAGAAGAGAATAAAACAGAGGAAATTTCGACCGAAGAGAAGAAAACTGAGGGCAAGGCTGAGCCTATCGTCACCCGTTCCATGATGGACGCGGCCTGCCCCACCTGTGGCGCAGATGAGCCGGCCATGCCCGCGACGCTGCCCGATCCGAGCTGGAGCACAGAGAGGCTTATCGCGGCAACCAAGGACAAGCACATGCTTGTGCGCTCCAACGCCATCATACTGCTCTCCCGGCGCGATGCTTCCGAGGCGATTGAGGCTCTCCTTGAGGCTCTCAAGGATGAGGAGTATCTGGTCAAGAGCAATGCCATGGTAGCCATAGCCGCATACGGCAAAGCGATATCCGAACGGATGATACAGGCCCTCTCCGATGCCGACAAGGATATACGCGCCGGGGCTGCCTGGATTGTGGGAGAGCTGAAGGACAGCCGGGCTGTTGAGGCCCTGGAGAAGGTCGCCCAGGATGACTATCCTCTGGCCAGAATTCAGGCAAAGGCATCTCTGCTGGCCATGGGAAAAGGCCCCAAGAAGCCCAAGGAAGAGGCAATAGAACAAGCCAAAGCAGAGGATCAGGCACCGGCTGCAGAGCCGGAGGGCTCCGCAGAAGAGAAGGCGCAGTAGCGCCTCATTTATATTATCAAATTTTTCAGGGCGATGCAGCTTTTGCCAGCCATTTGCAGCTTTTTGTAAAGTTCTTATATCTTCTCAGGCTTTCTCCGCCCGGCTCATGGCCGGCCAATTGGAATGGACGCCTTTTTGATCCAGCCACTGCCTGGAGAAGATCTGCAGATACGCCTGCTCCAGCTTGGGCTGCCAGCCGCAGTCGCCCTTGCGGGCCAAATTGGCAGCCCTGCGCAGGTAGGCCTTTCTGGCCCGGCCGATGAGCAGCAGGTCTGCCTCGTTGAGAGAGGCATCTGTCCGGCGGCAGTAGCCGGTCAGGAACCTGTCGAAGAGCTGATCGAGGTCCCATCGCGATAGGCCGGAGAATCTGGCCGGAGGGAACTGCTTTATCAGCTCCAGGCCGAATCGGAAGCGGGCCAGGTCCAGATGGGGCGTGCAGACATAATCCAGCCTGGGAAAGTCGATCAGGAAGAGACGCATGCCGGACGGGTCGCGGCGTACGATCATATTCCAGGTCGTGAAGTCGAAGAACGGAACGACTCGGCTCCGCAGGTTGCAGTCGTCTATCCTGCCCCGGCTCTCCTCCAGGAAGCGGTTGATATCCTCCTCAGGAGCTGAGCAGTCCACGGACAACGGCTGGCCGTCGCGGCTGCGGAATAGGCCGTGGTATTGGGCCAGAGCGGCAGCAGACAGGTCCACGGCATGGTTGATGCAGTCGATAGATGCCGGGCGGAGTTCATGCAGCCAGTAGGAGAGGATTGTGCCCTGGACATGCTTCATGGCAATGACACCCCTCTCCGGGTCGGCAAATAGCGGCTGGGGAGAGCAGATATCCTTGCCGGCGCACCCCCGGTAAAAGCGCGACAGGCTCTCATACTCCCTGGCCACCTGGCGGGGCTGGAAGTTTCTGGCTATCTTGACCACGATCTTTTCAGAGCATTCTCCGGAGGTGATGCTCAGAGTATAGGTCCAGGAGTTTCTATGAGGTCTGGCTGAATCGCACTTGACCCGGCATCCGGGATATCTCTGCATTACGTAGCTTTTCATCTGCCCCTTGTCCATCGATTGCATCCTCTTTCGTCTCCGGACAATGGCGGGCCTGCTATTAAAGGAGGTGGTAGGCAACAATCCCATGCAGGATGATCTGCCCATCCCGATAATTCAAGTCAATGATTATATCAATAGGAAAAGCGCAATAGTAGCATATGGACGAAATAGGAGAGATCGGCAGCAGTGTTTATAACTTCGTAGAGGTGGTGGGAACCTCGACGGAAGGCTGGGAGCAGGCAGTCGACAATGCCCTGAAGAGGGCGAACACGACACTGACCAACATGAGGATTGCTGAGGTCGTCGAGCTGGACACCAGGCTCGCCGAAGGCAGGATCATGGAGTTCCGGGCGAAGGTAAGGCTCTCCTTCAAGCATGAGGTCGAGCCGGAGACCCTCTGAACTGACGATCCATTCGGTAGAGAGAATTTTATCGGATCACATTCGCTCCGCGCACACATAAAATATATCATCTCTGCCGCATATGGTTCATCTGTATCTCATAGAAACCGGCCGGCAGCATGAGTGCGTTCAATAATGGAGACGGTTGATTTGAAGCTCAATCTCAGGATAACCGGGGCGGCAGTTCACGATGTAGGCTACCGGGCCTTCCTGCTGGAGGCTGCGGAGGACCTGGGCCTGGCCGGATTTCAGGCCAGAAACATAACAGAAGAAGGCATGCAGGCAGTCACAGCTCTCCTGGAAGCAGAGCAGGATCAGCTTGCTGAATTTGAGAGGATCGCCAGGGCGCAAAAGCCGGAGAAAGCAGTCGTGTCTGATATATCGTTTTCCGACTACGCAGGCCCGGTGGAGGCCATCGAGGCCTTTGCCGGCAAATTCCAGGCGAGACAGCTCAGAAAGGGCATCAGCTCCATCATCCGCATGGAAAGCAAGCAGGACCAGATGATAGACCTGCAGAGGAAGATGCTCGACAAGCAGGATCAAATGCTATCCCTTCAGTCCCAGACCATCGACGAGCTGCGAGTGACAAAGGTGGAGATCATCGAAAAGCTCGACGAGACAAAGGTGGAAATCATCGGTGAGCTGCGAGAGACGAAGGCAGAGATCGTCGGTGAACTGAAAGAGACAAAGGCTGAGATCGTAGGTGAAGTCTGCAAAACCAGAGAGACGATCGTGGAGAAGCTTGACGAAAACCAGAAAGTCACCTTCAGGGCCGTTCGCGAATCATCCGAGGCGATCATAGAAGAGCTGCGGGATAGCAGAGAGAACACGGAAGAGGATATCCGGGATCTACGGGTGGATTTGAGATCGTCCCTGGATAAAAAGATCAGCCGGATGGAAAAGGATATCAATCAGCTCAAAGCAAGGTCGGGAGCTTGAGATGCTGTTTGACGCTGGCCGCCTGCCATGCTCTTCTACCAGGCGGGCACTCTGCACGAACATGCCGCCAGAGCAGCAGGCCGGGTCGAGCACAGTTCCCCTCTCCGGATCGAGCAAGTGCGCGATCAAAGAGACAAGCGAGACGGGTGTGAAGAATTCCCCGCCGTCATGGGCTTTTTGGTCTGCGAACTGGGTGAGGAAGTACTCGTAGATGCGACCGAAGACATCGCCTGAGACATTCTTCAGCTCCTCCGGATTTAGAGTGCGTAAAAGCTGGCCCAAAACCTGATTGTCCAGCTCTTGGTACTCCCCCTTGGGCAGGATGCCGCGCAGGCCTTCGTAATCCGTCTCAATGGACTCCATCGCTTCGATGATGGCCTTTGCCCGGTCCTGGCTGTCCGGAAGAGAGACGAGATGGTCGAACTGAGCCATTGGCTGGAGGAAGATGGCGCCCTTCTGGGAGAAGTCCTCCTTGGCAAGTGGTCGGGCCTTTCCGCCACGAGTAGGAAGGCCGGAGACGATCGACTCTCTCACTGCCAGAAAGCGGCTGTAGGCATGACGCAGGAAGACCAGCCCCATGACCGGCAGAAAGTACTCGTTGCTGGCGTAATTGGAGTTGGCGCGCAGGGTGTCCGCCGCTTTCCAGAGGCGCTTTTCGATGGCTTCGATCTGTTCCAGTTGGGGCATCGCTGTCTTGATCCATCTCCATCTGTATAAATGCCGTGTTTGAGTGATGACTGCAAGCACGTCCAGCTATAAATACAACTTCAGTCAACTATATCACTATGAGATATACGGTCATCCTCGAGCTGCAGGAAGAGGGAGGCTATACAGTCAGATGCCTTGAATTGCCGGGGGCCATAAGTCAGGGCGAAACCAGAGAAGAAGCTCTGACCAACATAAAGGAGGCTATCGGCCTTATTCTGGAGGTTCTGAGAGATGATTTAGCAGTGCGCTCCAATGCTGAGATCGCAAAGGTGGAGCTGGCCGATGTCTGTTAAGCTCCCGACGATTTCGGGAGAACGACTCATTAAGATCCTGGTTACAAATGGATTTTCCGTAGAGGACATTCTCAAATAAATGAAGCCGATGAAAACCAAAGCAATATCCCTGATTCTCCTGGCTCTGCTGCTGATGCCATCATATTCGGCAGCGCCTGATGAAGTCTCTGGCATTGTCACCGATGTTGTGGACGGGGATACCATCCACGTCCAGATACAGGGCTGCGACAGCCGAATTGGAAATATCAGCGTTCGACTGGCGGATATCGACTGTCCCGAATTGAACACAACCGCCGGACCTGCCGCGAGGCAATACACCTTCCGGCAATTAAACGGCAGCCTGGTCGGTTTGGATTTGGACGACAGGACGGGCAAAGATAGATTTTGCCGGTGGGTAGCTGTCGTGTTCCTCCCGGGGCAGAATGGCACTCTCATGAACTTCAACCGGATGATCGTCGAGGCCGGACATGCCTGCATTTGGGATTTTGAGAACAATGAATTTGATCCGGCGCTGTGGTGGAATGGGACATCTCCCGACGATGTTCTCTTCTGCACATCATCCGGCAACAAGCCAGCCGGCCCGCAAGAAGCCAAAAGCAATTCCAGCTCCAGCTCATCCGGTCTGCTTCTTGGAAATGCTGCATCCGGCAAATATCACCTCCCTGACTGCGAATGGGCCGGGAAGATAGATCCGGAGAACAGGATCTGGTTCAACAGCTCCGAGCAGGCAAGGAGCATGGGATATGTGCCGTGCAAAGCATGCCATCCGGCTTAGATTTTTCGGGCTCTGCTATTTCCTGCGGCTAAAATTGAGTTACTCTGTCATTCAGGTCATCTCATCTCTGTGCCTCTGTGGTTTTGTTCAGTAGCAGTAGGCTTAACTGTCGACAACTTCTCTGTGGTGAAAACGTCGTTAGAAACTGGTTATGGCCGGCGCCGACTGCTACCACAGACGCACCAAGGCATTTTCGTACCACAGAGAAATAAATTCATCCCCCGCAGGCCCCTCCCGACTCGTATGCCTCGCGGAGCTGATCGGCCACGGCCTCGGAGAGCCTCTGGCCGGCCACGGTGGCGAAGACCTCGGCAAACTCAGGCGACAGGCACCCCAGGCTCTCCATTCCCTGCAAGACCTGGTCGGCGAGGTAGCTCATGTCATCTGGTGTGAGCTTCTTGAGCCGCTGCTCGAACTCCTGGGGGCTTCTGGAGTGGTGATTGGCCACGGGCGGCAGGATGTTCATGTACTCGATATCGATGCCCTTCTTTTGCAGCGCTTCCAGCTCCGGGACCAGCTTGAAGAGAATCTGCCGGTCTGCGTCGTTCAGATCTCGGGACATGGCAGTGATGGTGCTCTGCAACGATATAGGCTCATCGGGCCGGAGGAGGTGCGGTCCGCTTGTCACCTATACCCACGAAAATGGGCTTTTCGTTCTTTGTGTGTCTTTGTGATCTTTGTGGTCTTTGTGGTGAAGTTGTTTATCCCAGGGCCAGCCCAGGGGTCTCCCGGACATTCACCACAGAGGACACAAAGCGCACAAAGGACTCACAAAGACGGCATTTTCGAACCAAGAGCTGACAGTGGAGGCTTTCAGTCAAATCTGTTAAAAATAAGTACCCACATATTGCTCGCGATCATGCTTGTGCCGTCGGTCAGCGCATCGAATGCCTCATTATCCGATCTGAAGTCCACGATATCCTCCTTCGAAGACGCCCGCATGAATGCGGAGGACCTGGCCTTCTACCTGGCAACCCATGACTTTGATGCCAGGCCCACCGGAGGCCATGTGGATGTCAATTTGGGGGGCAGCATCTTCAAGCTCACACCCAATGGTACGGCCCCTGGGCTCTGCTCCATAGAAATCTGAACACCAGATCGCCCTTCTGGGCTGATCAGAGGGGCATCCTTCCCGGCTAATCCCACCTGTTTTCAACTCAAGATTCAATCCACATTCATTCAAGGGATTCTAATGAATGCAATTTTCTCTTCTAGCGCCGCAGCCTGCGCCTCCTGGTGGCCATTGAGCTGAAGCTGGGCAGCTTCGACGCTGCCACTCAAAA
>CAYQKI010000025.1:0-15179 GCA_964418105.1 uncultured Methanotrichaceae archaeon
CCGCTACAACATCAAGCTCAAGGACTCCTCCCGCTATGCAGGGATAGAGATCACTGAGGAGGAGTTCCCCAGGATCAGGATAGCCCGCCATTCCGGAGGCAAGGGCAGTTTCTTCGGGCCTTTCATATCCGCCCGGGAGAGGACTTATGTTTACCGGATCGTGCGCAAGACATTCGGCCTGCGCACCTGCAAGCGCCTGCCCAAAAGGGCCTGCCTGCGCTATCACCTGGGGCACTGCTCCGGGCCGTGCCTGGGCAGGATCAGCCCGGAAGATTACAGAGAGCAGGTGGACAGGGCAGCCTCCGCTCTGGGGGGCCGGACGGGCGAGCTGGTGGCAGCTATGAGGAGGCAAATGGAGGAGATGGCTGCAAAGATGGAGTACGAGAAAGCTCTGCAGATCCGAAATGAGATCTCAGCACTGCAGAGGCTGCAGGAGAGGCAGCAGGTGGAGAGGAGCCGGCGGTACGACCAGGATGTCATCAGCTTCATTGTGGAGGGCGGTACAGTCTACCTCATGATCTTCCGGGTCTATCATGGCACACTGGAGGGAAAGGAGGACTACATCTTCGCCGGCGGAGAGGGCGTCATAGAGGAGTTCGTTGTTCAATACTACTCCGGGAGGGAGCCGCCTGAGGAGCTGATACTGGACAGGCCGCTGGAGGGCCCTCCGGAGGTTCCCCCGGAGGTCTCACTGAGCGCGTCCTCAAATGATGAGGCTGCCCATGCCACTCCCGAAGCCTCTCTGGCAGACTACCTCACCCATATCAAGGGCAAGAGGGTCCGCATCACCATCCCCAGACAGGGTCCCAAGAAGCAGCTTCTGGAGCTGGCCAGGAAGAATGTGGAGATGGGCTTCTTCGGCGATCGCAGGAAGGTCGATGCCCTTGGCGAGGCTCTGCACCTGCCCCGCCGCCCGGAGGTCATCGAGTGCTTCGATATCTCCCACCTGGCGGGCACATTCTCAGTGGGCTCCATGGTGCAGTTCAGGGGGGGCAGGCCGGATAAGAGCCAGTACCGCCGCTTCAAGATCAAGGGTGTGCAGGGCATAGACGACTTCGCCTCCATTGCCGAGACTGTGCGGCGCAGATACAGCCGCCTGAAAGAAGAGAAGCAGGAGATGCCGGACCTGATTGTGATCGACGGCGGAAAGGGGCAGCTCTCCTCCGCCCTGGAGGAGCTGAACAGGCTGCGCCTGAAGATCCCCATCATCTCCCTGGCCAAGGGTGAAGAGGAGATCTATGCGCCCGGTCGGCAGGAGCCGCTGCCGGTCAGGAGCGACGGCAAGGCATCGCTCTTCTTGCAGGAGATAAGGGACGAGGCGCACAGATTCGCCATAGCCTACAACCGGCTGCTGAGAAAGAAGGCTATAGAAAATAAATAGGTGGAGCAGTGTTGCCTGCTCAGTGTGGTACGAAAATGGTCTCTTTGTGAGTGTTTCAAATAAATCCCAGGCAAGTTAGCGACGCGTTTTTTACTTCTCCAGGATCTCGAAGAGTATCTTCATGCCCTTGGTGAAGGGTGGCATTCCCGAGGTCAGCAGGACCACTCTGAGCACATCCACGATCTCGTCCTTGGTGATGCCCAGCTCCTTCATGCCGCTCATCATCTGCTTTTTGGTAGCCCGGTCGTCGGAGGCGGCAGCGTTGATGCCGATGGCAATCAGCTTCTGCATCTTGTAGTCCAGCGACTTTCCGGTATATGCGGCCTCATTGAGGCCCACTATGGCTTTGTAGAGGTCAGGATACTCGGTCTTGGTCCTGGCCATTCCTTCGCCGAAGAAGACTTCTTCCTTCATTGTCAATTCACCATTAAGAGATGCGCCCTGCGGGAAGTTATAGATTTCTATGATTCGGCTTCGCAATGGATATAAATAGAATCAAGGACCACGCCCACTTCGTAGGGTAAGGGTAGGGAAAGAACGAGGATACATGGCAAACAAATATCCGATATTGGCTCTTGTCCTGCTCCTGGCGGGATTGGCAGTGGTAGCGAGTTCGGCGGGCGTCTGTCCATTTTCGTCAGAGGACAGCTCCTGCCAGGTGGGCAGCGGAGATAGCGAGAAATGCACCGGCGATAGTGCCAACTGCAGTGCCGCCAACTGTAGCGCCAACTGCACCGGCACCCATTGCGCCCTGAACAACTCCAGCCAGAGCAAGTGCGCAGACATAGGCTCGTGCCCTGTCAAGAAAGCTGAGGCTTAAACCGCGCATGAATTTGGCAGGGATGGAGATCCCGGCATCAACTCCTCCGCATTGATCTTTCGTCCAATATTTTTCAATATTGTTTATATAATTGCAAACGCAAAATCTCATAGATAGACTTTTATGGCCGTCTGCATTCTGGATGGGGAAAGGTGATCCGGGTTGATGGGAATCAATGAGATGGGATTCGAGGTCTTTGAGGAGATGCTCGATTATGCCGATGAGCTGCAGGTCGAAGTTCACGAGCTTGAAAACGGTACCGTGGTGGCAGACGCAGGAGTCAAGGCCCAGGGGGGCTACGGGGCAGGCGTCTACCTCTCCCGGCTGTGCCTCGCAGACCTGGCGGAGATACAGCTTGCTCCCTTCGACCTCAAAGGCGTCCTGCTGCCCGGCATCTCTGTAGCCACTGACTTTCCTGCCATATCCTGCATGGCATCTCAATGCGCCATGTGGCAGATCAAGGCGGACAGGTACTTCGCCATGGGCAGCGGCCCGGCGCGCGCCCTGGCCAAGAAGACCCGCGAGCTGTACGATCGCATCGGCTTTGAGGAATCATCGGATGTGGGCGTCATAGTCCTGGAGTCGGGTAAGCTTCCTGATGAGAAGGTATCCGCCCTGATTGCTGAAAAGTGCAGCATCGATCCGGCAGACCTCAGAATCGCAGTGGCTCCCACAGACTGCGTGGCCGGTCTGGTGCAGGTCTCAGCCCGTGTGGTTGAGACCGGATTGCACAAGCTTTTTTCCATGGGCTTTGACATCAATGCCATCAAAAGCGGCTGGGGGCGGGCTCCCATCTCTCCCGTGAGCGGAGACACCACCATGTGCATGGGCTCGTCCAACGATGCCATTATCTACGGAGGGGAGACGTATTATACTCTGAAGTACGAGAACCTGGAGGAGCTGCAGCAGTACCTCAGGGGCATGCCTTCACAGGCTTCGCGAGACTGGGGAGCGCCCTTCTACAAGACATTCAAAGCAGCAGGCTTTGATTTCTTCAAGGTGGACCACAACGTCTTTGCCCCGGCAAAGGTGGTCATGAACGAGATAAAGTCGAGGCAGACGTTTGTGAGCGGAAAGGTGAACCTGGAGGCACTGGCTGAGTCATTCAATATCCAGGTACTGGACGCGTCCTGTTGATCTGCTATTGGATCTCTGAATAGCTATTCATGGCATTGGGCGGAATTTGGATGAAATCAATTGAATGCGACCTCAAGGGCCACGGACCGTGCCGCGGCCCCATCTGTCAGCGGGGAATGAGCCTCAATCACATGTGCGACCTGCACATCAGACTCCAGGCCTACTGGACAGGGCACAATCCCGGAAAGAAGCTCAAGGATTGGCTGGGCGGACTGCAGAATATGGAGATAGAGGAGATCCTCTCCAAAAGCCCGCCCAGGGGCAAGCACTGGCAAGAGATGGAGGAGAGGTCAAGCGACGAACGAGATTGAAAGGACCAGCTCAGCCGGTGATCAGATCATTCGGATGCGTACCTCGGGCGTGCGGGAGGCTTATCTCGCTTAATTATATCCCGGAAAGTATTCCTTGCGAATCTGCTCCCTGGCGATGCCGATCTTTTGCAGGGCCGAAAGCATGGCATCGACCATGGTTGCCGGACCGCTGCAATAGAAGGTGCGTTCGGCGTAGTCAGGAACGCACTCCAAGATCATCTCTGCATCTATCCTTCCCCGCCGGCCCCTCCAGCCGGGGCCGGGGCGGGTCATGGTGTTTACGACCTTGAAATGACGGTTACTCTCCTGCATCGATTCAAACTCGCCCCAAAAGGGCACGTCGTCTTCGCTGCGATTGGAGTAAATCAGAATAATATCGGCATCAAGAGATTTGTCGGTGCAAAACTTTATCATACTTCGCAGAGGTGTGATGCCGATTCCGCCGGAGAGCATGGCCACCTTCTTCTCTCCTCTGAAGACAAAGCTGCCATAGGGCCCGGAGATCTGGATAGCATCGCCCTCCCTGACCGATAGAAGGGCATTGGAGAACTCGTGGCCGGTGAGCCTCTTGGTCACCTCCAGGAAATCCTCGCTGGGGCTGCTGGATAGGCTGAGAGGCTTTTTTACCATGACATCACCCTCTGCCAATCCTCCGTCCCGTTTGCCTTCCTGCCGGCTCCTGAGTGTGAGGGTAACGAACTGGCCGGGGAGGTAGTCAAAGCCCGCCGGGCGGCTGAACCGAATGGAACGGGTGGTGGGCGTCCTCTGTACAACCTCTATGGCAGAAGTTTTGATGGCAGGCATCATGGTCATCTCACTTTCCAATTCAGCTTTATGCCATATCTTCTTTATCCCTGCATTCTCCAATCCAAAAAAGAGCAACGGACTCGCTGGGACTCGAACCCAGGTCAGCGGGTGTCTTCGACTGCCTTCTCCCGGCACTACTCCGAAAGAGCTGTCTCCGAAGCCCGCTAGGATGTCCTCTACCCTACGAGCCCATCCGTCAGCAGCCCTTTGGAAGCTTCCAGGCTATTAAGCTTTCCCGCACGCCCCCATTGCTGCACTTGGATATTTTGCCTCTTTTTCCTTTTTCCAATTTTCTAAAATAGGTTAATACTCATTAGTACAATCTCCTATTTGAGCTTTTTAAAGAAAAATAATTTACTAATTGTAGTTATTCTCCCCCAAATTGGCCGCAGCATTTATATCTCAATGATCCCGCTCTGGAAAAAATAGGCATTAAAATGGAGGTGATCGTTAATGGATATAATGTCCCAAATATATGCGGTTATAATCTTTGGAGCATTGGTGGTCTTGTTGCCCTGGGGTCTGAATAAATGGTCCGACACCAAGGCAGGCGTAAGATAGAATAGAGACTTTCATAAGACTGATACGGTCTTGGGGCGGCCAAGACCGCATTTTTCCATCATTTTCATGCAGGCATGGGGCTGCAGCAAAACAATATTAACCATCCGGTATAAAAAGCCATCAGGTGTATGGCCATGTCCACAACTCGCTTCCTGAGCAACTGTCCCCGCTGCGGCTACGTGGCCGAAGCATGGACGGAAGACGGAGTATCGGTCAACGTGCACTGCCCCATGTGCGGCTACCAGGGACGTCTGCCCCACCCCGACCTCAAGAACGGATTGGGGCGAATGGGATGAGGACCAGCCGCGCCCTTCTCCTCCGGCTCCGCCATGATCCTGGCTTCGACTTCAGCCAAGCCTGCATCGAATACCTGGACCGGGGGGCTCCAGGGAACAGATCGAGGGCGATGGGCGCAGACATATCCGGGCTGCAATCCGGATGGATGGAGATTGAGTCGGAGACCGGGATAAAGTACATTCCCTACCACCGCATCCGGCGCATATCCTATGAGGGCAGTGTCATGTGGGAGAAGATAGAGGAGCTTCAGAAATGAGATTCTCCGGCTGATATCAGAATGCTTCTGCCTATCTCAGCCGTTGGCCCGGCGCACCTTGCGCTCGTTTCTGTCCAGGTATTCCTTGATAGCCTCAACTATGACATCAGAGCGCTGCACATAGAGCGAGCCTCTGCTCTTGACCACAAAGCTCACCAGACGCTCATTGAGGTCCGGGCTCAGATCCACCTCGATCTTGGGCATAATTGATCATCCGCCAAAGTAGTATTAATACTTAGTTTCAGGGCTTGAGCCTCTTGATCTCCAGGTATTTTACCAAATCGCCTGAGAGGCTTTCGCCGCCCTCGCCGCCGTAGGCGAAGACCATCTGCTTTCGCACTGAATGGGCCAGCCGCACCGCCCGGGAGAGCACCGGCGGCAGGAATATGTGATCCGGGGCGACGGTATGCACCAGGTACTCGGAGTGGGGCACCTTGCCCGGCCCCTGCACCTGCTTGTAGACCCGAAAATGCGAGCCGAACTTGAAGCCGGTTTTGACCACCAGCCTTCTGTCCCTCAGGTCCCGGTAGACGGCATACTTTCTGTCAAACTCGTCCTCTATGGTGCGGGCCAGTGCCGCGAATCTCTCCCTGTCTAAAGGCTGGCCGGCGCGGTCCACCAGGGATATCAGCCCCTTCTCCAGCAGATAGGCGGACTCGACCAGAGATAGCCCCAGCCGCTCGCCCACGGATTTCCCGTAGAAGCCTCCCTCGTGCAGCCTCCGGGAGGCATCTGCATCCCAGAGGACCACCCGGTCCTCAAGGAGCGTGGCCCTGCCACCAGCCTCTTGCTCACTCATCAGTCCGGACATGGACCTCTCCCGGGCCTCGTAGAAGGTGATGTCGCTCTCCTCGTCCACGATGGCCAGCATCAGCTTCTTTCTCATCTGGCCGGCCAGCCTCACCGGCTGGAGGACCTGCTGCAGAGGCAGGGGCATCCTCTCCGATATGACCAGCACATAAAACTCGGCCGGCCCCTTTCCCGGATGGCCGCCTCGGGGATAGACGCGGAAGTCCGGCCGGCCCGGCTGGACGTAGTAGCCGCGCTCCCGCAGGTCCTTGTAGACCACATATCGAAACTCGAAGCCCTTCTCCAGGGAGGAGGCCGCCTGAAAGAGGGAGGGATAGTCCATCTCCCTCTCGCCATCCAGCACACTGATGCGGGAGCGGTCCAGCAGGTAGGCGGCCTCCACCAGGGACAGCTCCAGGCCCCTGCCTTTGGGCCGGCCGAAGTAGCCCTGATCGTAGAGCTCGGCCAGGGCTTCCTGGCCTAAAATGACCCTGTCGCCTGTGAGCCGTCCTGCCGGCACTTCATTCGCGGAATGGGGATTGGCCAAGTCTGTCTCAGCAGGAGAGCTTATTCGGCCAGATGCCGTGCATGACTCCCAGGGATTTGTCGACCAGGCTGTGCACATCGGCTGCCGGATAGCCGGCGGAGAGCAGGTAGGACTCGACGTGGTTGGGGACGGCGATGGACATCTGCTCCACCATGGAGACGGTCTGCAGGATGTTGTAGCCCTCCAGCTTGAAGGGTATGATGGCGTCGGATACGATAAGCTCGAAGATCTCCGGGCTGACCGGCCTCTCTATGCCGGAGAGGAATGCCTCCAAAATCTCGCTGGTCCAATCGTGCTTCTTGCCCTCATCCTGGTAGGGCATGACCACCACCTCCCGGGTCTTGGCAAACTGCTCCACGAGCTGGGCAGGCGTGACATCGCCCTTGAATACCAGGTTCAGGAAGTTGGTGTGGGGTACTGTGGTGGGAACTTTGCTGGCCCGGATGGAGAAATTGACCTCCTCGAAGACCGTTCCCGCGTCTGTGCCCTGGTGGCCGGCACCCTTGCCGAACTGGATGGCGGAGGGCGAGGCCTTGACCACAGTGTGCGGGTCGCCGTGCCTTCGGTCGATATTGCCCAGGACGGCGGTCAGGCCCAGCGGCCGGGCGGCGAGAGCCAGGCGGGATAGGCCTGTAGTGTTGCAACTGGTGCACTGGACCAGCCGGGGCTTGGCTTTGGCGAACATCTCATAGTTCTCCAGTCCGAAGAAGAACTCGCGGGCAAAGTCCGCCTTCAGCTCGTCGGTGATCCTGACCTTTCCACCTTCGGTGAGACCTTTGAGCAGCTCCGGCCTATCAGCTCCACCCATCAGGGAGACAAAGCAGCCGTGCGCCAGGCTTGATTCGATGTAGGGCAGCTCCTCGTCGCCTGGTGTGCCGACCATCACGAAATCGGATGCTGCAAAGAAGTCGTCGTAGCCGCCTTCGATCTTGACGCCTGCCTTCTCCCACTTCTCCTTGGCTGCCGCGTCGCTTACGAATGCCTTTACTCCGTAGAGGCGGTTAAACTTCGAAACGATGGATAGCGCCCGGCCGTGGGGCTTTCTGAGAAGCACATTCAGGTCGCCCTGGATCTTTGCGGCCTTCTTCACCTCGGCTAAAGCCAGCAGAGTTCTCTTGTTCTCGGTGCCGTCAAAACCAACAAAACCAGCATTGGACTTCAAGTCTTCACTTCCTCAATGGTAGTCTAATTAACCATATTTTAACCTTTCCGGCAAACCAGCAGGCAGAGAAAGGGCGGATAAGGAGCACAAAGAACGAAAAGCTCATTTTCGTTTCGGGATAAAGATGCTCTCGCAGGCCCGAAATATTGAATACTACAGACCTCCTTCAAACAGCCGTGAATCCGGTCTCCCGTCTCTCTGCCATCCTTCTGCTCCTTTTTGCCCTCTCCTGCCCGGCCCCGGCCCACGTGCCCATCCTGGCGGGTGACAATGATAACATCACGGGCGCCCTGCACATATCAGATGCCGCCAAATCCTGGGCGGCCTACGGCTCCCTGGGCGGCGGAGCGCACTATTACAGCATCGACGTGCAGCAGGGCGACCGGATCTACCTCTCACTCTTCAAGTCCGCAGATCCCGGAGAAGGGGATTTTCAGCCTGCTCTGGCCCTGCTCGGCCCGGGACTGCCGCCGGAAAACAGCACCCTCCCCCGGAGTTCCCTGCGGCTCTCCCTGCCGCCCTGGGCTTCCGAGCTGAAGACGTTGGCAGCAGAGGCGAGCGGTGCGGCGAGTGCCGTCTACGAGCCCTTCGGCCCCAGCAGCTTCATTGAGATCTCCGAGATCAACATAACAGCGCCAGAGTCCGCCCGCTACTACGCAGCCGTCTATAATGCTAATAATAATAATAGAAATAATAGTAGTATTCTGGCAGACAACGGATCCTCCGGCCACTACGGCCTGGCAGTGGGCTATAAGGAGCAGTTCAGCTTCTCGGATAGAATCACCACACCCCTGCGGCTGATCTCAGTCTACCTCTGGGAGGGGCAGAGCCTGGCCATGATTCTCATCCCCTACTTCGCAGCCGAGCTCATCGGCTTCCTGGCATTCTTGCGCGGCTCACGGCGCACCTATTTCTGCCTGGCGGGGACGCTGGCCGGATTCTTCTTCCTGGCTACAGCCGCCACCATCATCAACCAAATGGCCTTCTCCCTCACCCGTGCCCCCTTCGGCCCGGAGGTCTACATCACCCTGGCCATCGCCCTCTTCAATGTCTTGCTGGGCGTGGCGGCCATCCGTCTGGCAAGAGGCGAAGCGGGAGTGCTGCAGAGGGCTCTCTTAACCGTACTGGGGACGATAGCCCTGCTGGCCGGATCGGGACTGCTACTGGGGCCGCTCCTGGCCATGGCGGCAAGCTTTCTGCCCTCCCGGAGGGGCAGCATCCTGGCCGTACGCGGGTGATGCCCTGGATTTGAAAACTCGACTGCCGAAGCGGCCAAAGAGGAACCGGGCTTTGGTGCGTTGGCAGCATTGTTTGCAGCTTATTGTGAAATATCATCTCTGTGGTTTAAGAAAAAATTGAGAATATGAATGAGAGCAAGACGCCTTACTGCACTGCGCTCTTGACCTCATCCACGATCTTGTCGATGATGCTCTTCTCCTTCTCAGTCTGCTTCTTCTTCTTCTCGCCCCACTCCGCCGCCAGGGCCTCCAGCAGTTGCCTCTGCCTCTCGGTGAGGGCCGTGGGCGTATTGATCCTGACCTTGACATGCAGGTCGCCGGACCCCAGCCCCTGCAATCTGGGCATGCCCTTGCCCCTCAGCCGGAAGACGGTTCCGGTCTGGGTCCCCGCCGGGACCTTGATCTTGGCCCGGCCGTTCAAGGTCGGAACCTCCAGGTCGGCTCCCAGGGCGGCCTGGGTGAAGCTGATGGCCGTTTCCAGCAAGAGGTCGCTCTCCACCCTCTGGAATTTGGCATGAGCCAGCACATTTATGACCACATAGAGGTCTCCGCTCTCCCCGCCCGGCCCGGCGGAGTCGCCCTGGCCGCGCAGCTTGAGGTGCTGGCCGTCTTCAATTCCCGCCGGGATCTTGATGTTGATCTTGCGGGTCTTTCGCACCCTGCCCGTCCCGCCGCAGTCGCCGCAGGGATTGGTGATGATCTGCCCCCGCCCGCCGCATTTGGGGCAGGCGGAGGAGGTGACCATCTGCCCAAAGGGGGTGTTCTGGGCGCGGGTGATCTGTCCGGAGCCGTGGCAGTTGCCGCAGACCGATGGCGCCGTGCCCGGCTTGGCGCCGCTGCCCTGGCAGGTGGAGCAGTTCTCTGTGCGCGGCACCTCAATGGTCGGCTCCAGGCCGGAGGCGGCCTGCTCCAGTGTGATCTGGATATCGTAGCGCAGGTCCCGGCCCCTGGCCTGGCCGCGGCCCCGCCCGCCGCCGCCCCCGAAGAACATGTCGAAGATGCTCTCCCCGCCGCCCCGGCCTGCCCCGCCGCCAAAGCCGAATCCGCGCAGCAGATCCTCGAAGTTCACGCCCCGGAAGAGATCCTCCTGCGAGTACTGGCTATTGATTCCGGCGTGGCCGAACTGGTCGTACTTCTGCCGCTTCTCGGCATCGGAGAGTACGGCGTAGGCCTCGGATATCTCCTTGAACCTCTCCTCTGCGTCCGGCTCGGTCGACCTGTCCGGATGGTACTTCATGGCGAGCTTGCGGTAAGCTCCCTTGATGTCCTTCTCGCTGGAGTCCCTGGCAACACCCAGTACCTCGTAGTAGTCCTTCTTATCGGGCATAATTTGCTATCCTTTCTTCGCTATTCCTTCTTATCGTTGACTACCTCGTAGTCGGCGTCAACCGTCGGGCCCTGGCCGCTCTGGCCTCCCGGCTCCTGGCTGCCGCTGCTCTGACCCTGCTGCCCGGTCTGCTGCTGAGCCTGCTGGTCGGCGGCAGCCTTCTGGTACATGGCTGCAGACAGCTCGTAGATGGCATTCTGCAGAGACTCGGTCTTGGCCTTGATCTCGGAGATCTCTCCGCCCGTCTGGGCGTTCTTGAGGTCGGCAATGCCCTTCTCGATCTTCTCCTTCTGCTCGGCAGTGGCCACATCGCCCGCCTCCTTGAGCATCTTCTCCGAGGCGTAGACCAGGGAGTCGGCGGCATTCTTGACCTCGATCTCCTCCTTTCGCTTCAGGTCGTCGGCAGCAAACCTCTCCGCGTCCTTGATCTTGGCGTCAATCTCATCCTTGGAGAGCTTGTGGGGAGCAGTGATGGTCATTTTCTGCTCCTTCTTGGTGGCCAGGTCCTTGGCGGATACGTGAATTATGCCGTTGGCGTCGATATCGAATGTGACCTCGATCTGGGGGATGCCGCGGGGAGCGGGGGGAATTCCCACCAGGGTGAACCTGCCCAAAGAGACGTTGTCTTTGGCCATGGGCCTCTCGCCCTGGAGCACATTGACCTCCACGCTGGTCTGGTTGTCGGCAGCCGTGGTGAATATCTGGCTCTTTCTGGTAGGGATGGTGGTATTCCGCTCGATCAGCTTGGTTGAAACGGCTCCCAGGGTCTCGATTCCCAGGGAGAGGGGAGTCACGTCCAACAGCAAGAGGTCCTTGACCTCGCCGCCCAAAACGCCGGCCTGAATGGCTGCACCCATAGCCACGCACTCCATTGGGTCCACACCGCGCTCGATGTCTTTTCCCATGAAGCCCTTCACGAACTCCTGAACAATGGGCATCCTGGTGGGGCCGCCCACGAGGATGATCTTGCCGATGTCGGACTTTTCCAGCTTGCTGTCCCTCAAAGCCTGGACCATGGGGCCGCGGCAGCGCTCGATGACATCTGCCACCAGCTCGTCCAGCTTGGAGCGGGCGAGGGTCATGGAGAGGTGCTTGGGGCCGCTGGCGTCAGCAGTGATGTAGGGCAGGTTGATGTTGGTCTGCAGCACAGACGACAGCTCGATCTTGGCTACCTCAACGGCCTCCCGCAGCCTCTGCATAGCCATGGGGTCGCGGCGCAGGTCCACGCCGGACTCGGCTCTGAACCTGTCCAGCACATGGTTCATCAGCCTCTCGTCCATGTCCCTGCCGCCCAGTTGGGTGTCGCCTGATGTCGACTGGACCTCAAAGACGCCCTCTCCGATCTCCATGATGGTGACATCCAGTGTGCCGCCGCCCAGGTCGAAGACCATTATCTTGTGCTCACCCACCTTGTCCAGGCCGAAGGCCAGAGCTGCTGCTGTGGGCTCATTGATGATCCGCACAACCTCCAGGCCGGCGATGGTGCCGGCATCCTTGGTGGCCTGCCTCTGATTGTCGTTGAAGTACGCCGGTACGGTGATAACAGCTTTGTCCACCGTGTCCGCCAGGTAAGTCTCCGCGTCCGTCTTGATCTTGCGCAGGATCTGGGCGGATATGTCCTCCGGGCTGTACTCCTTTCCGTAGACCTTCACCTTGTAGTCGGTTCCCATCTTGCGCTTGATGCCGGTGATGGTCCCTTCCGGATTGGTGACCGCCTGCCTCTTGGCGGGCTCGCCCACCAGCACCTGGCCCTCTTTGGTGAAGGCCACGTAAGAGGGGAATGCCTTGCCGCCGATGCTCGTTCCTTCTGCACTGGGGATAATGCTAGGCCGGCCGCCCATGAGAACAGCAGCCGCCGAGTTGCTGGTTCCAAGGTCAATGCCGATAATTTTTGACAAGATCTCATCTCCTGAACTTGAAAGTTGATAAATCCGTATGAATATTTAAATCCATTCTTCGCGCTTTTCCGTCTTCCCAATAGCTATCCGATTCCGCCTGCCCCTCTACTTCTTAGATACTGCCACCTTTGAGAAGCGAAGGACACGGGAATTACAGAGGTAGCCTCTCTGAATCTCTTCCGCCACCATCCCCTCCTCCAGGTCGTCATTCTGTACCTGAAAGAGAGCCTCGTGACGGTAGGGATCGAACTTTTTGCCTCTGGCCTCAATGGGCACCAGGCCTTCTGCTGATAGTACGTCAAGCAGTTGACTGTAAAGAACCCGGCTGCCTTCGTCATGCTTTGCCGCCTGCTCCAGGCTGTCCAGAACGGGAAGCAGCTTGCCTATGAGCTTTTCCGAGGCGTATTTGGCATGCTCCTCTCGGTCCCTGGCCGCCCTTTTCATGACGTTGTCCAGATCCGCCCGGCAGCGCATCAACTGGTCGAGCCTCTCTTCCGCCAGCTTCTCGGCAGAGGAGAGCTTCATCAAAAGCTCCTCGACATTAACGTCGATGCCGCCATCCTCCGGATGATCCAGGGCATCCGGTATTTCTCCTGAAGACTCAGATTTCTCTTCCGCATCTGCCATAAGCTCCACCCGAAGTCAGTTCATCTTCAAATCAGGGGAGACCGGGCCGGCCCTTGCCGGCGCTCGATCCGTCTCTGCCTGCCCGCCTCAGTAGTGAGGCATGGGCATCTGAGGCATGGTGTAGTCATGCGGACTTTGGCCGGGCTTGGGCTTCATCTCCTCCTGCTTGGCGGCGATGACGTCGTCAACCCGCAGCACCATGGTTGCGGCTTCCGCTGCCGACTTGATGGCCTGAGTCTTGACCTTTAGGGGCTCGACCACGCCCTGAGCCAGCATATCTGCCGGCTTGCCGGTGGCAATGCTCAGGCCGAAGCTCTGATTGCCGGCACCGCTGCTGGCTCGCAGGGCCGCCAGGCTGTCCACAGGATCAAATCCCGCGTTCTCAGCCAGGGTGAGGGGTATGGACTCCACGGCATCAGCAAAGGCCCGGATGGCCAGTTGCTCTCTGCCCTGCAGAGTGGATGCGTACTGGCGGAGCTTCTCCGCCACAAGGATCTCCGGAGCGCCTCCGCCGGGCACAATCTTTCCGGAGCGGATGACATCCAGCACCACATTCAGGGCATCGTCCAGCGCCCTCTCCATCTCCTCCAGGAACTGCTCGGACACGCCGTGCAGGATGATGGATACGGCTTTGGCCTTCTCGCAGCCCTCCACGAAGATCATGTGCTTGTCCTTGGCGATCTTCCTCTCCTCCACCAGTGCCGCCGATCCCAGGTCCTTGGGTGCGACGGTCATGACATCGCCCACCAGACGGGCTCCGGTGGCCAGGGCCAGCATCTTGAGGTCCTCTCTGCTCACCCGGCGGGCTGCCAGGATGCCCAGCCTTCCCAGATAGTTCTGGGCGGTGACTCCGATGCCCTTTTCGCAGAAGACGACATTGGCGCCTGCCTTGACTATGGCATCTATCTGGGATTTGATGACCTGCTCTTCGCCCTCTTTGAATGTCGCCAGGTTCTTGGCATCGTTGATGGTGATCTTGGCATCGGTATCCAGCTTCTTCAGCTCCAATGTGCCTTCCAGGAGCATAACCCTCGCCTTTTCGATGCGCTTTGGCATCTCCAGTGATGTCCTCTCCTTCTCCACCACTATGCCGTAATTGATGAACGAGTCCTCGATCCTGCCGCCGGGAATGAGCACCGTCTTGACATTCTCCTCGATGTCCTTGCCCTCGAAGCCGGCCACGGCCCGGGCTGCATCCACGGATATCTGGGAGAGCTTGTCCATGGCGATCTCAATTCCCTTTCCCCGCATGGCCGTCTGGGCGATCTTCAAAAGGGCGCTGTCGTCGCCGGAGACATCAATGGCCATGCCGGCCAAAACGCTCTGGGCGCAGGCGGCTGCCTGCTTGTAGCCCTGCACAATGACCGTGGGGTGGACGTCCTGGTCCAGCAGAGCCTCCGCCTTCTCCAGGAGCTTGCCGGCGATGATCACTGCTGTGGTGGTGCCGTCTCCAATCTCGTCATCCTGGGCTTTGGCCACCTCCACGATCATCTTGGCCACGGGATGCTCTATGTCCATCTCCCGGAGGATGGTTGCGCCGTCATTGGTTACAGTCGCCTCTTCTCCGGATATCAGCATCTTGTCCATTCCCTTGGGGCCAAGAGTGGTCCTGACTGCCTCTGCGACCGCCTTTGCAGCCAGAATGTTCTTGCGCTGCGCATCTTTGCCCGTTTCCCGTTTACTTCCTTCTTTCAATATAATTATTGGAACGCCGCTCAAACCTGCCAAACCTATAGGCCTCCCCGAACATTTTTCATACTACCAGTTTGAAGTTCTATATAAAAGATTCGCATGATCCGGAGCCTGGATCAAGCCCCATCCGGCGAAGAACAAATCATGTATAGTCTACATAGGAAGAACTATATAGTCCTCTCCCAATCACTATCCAGGCTACAGAATAGCAAAATCGAAACTAATTAGATCGTAACCAAAGGGATCCGCGGTGAATTCGAAGATCATATCAAGCAACCTGAACCTCTGGTACGGGGACAAGCATGCTCTCAAGAACATTTCTCTGGATA
>CAYQKI010000025.1:15264-21859 GCA_964418105.1 uncultured Methanotrichaceae archaeon
CCATCCGGCTGCGGCAAATCCACATTTATCCGCTGCCTCAACCGCATGAACGACCTGGTGGCCAACATTCGCATCGAAGGCCAGGTTCTCTATGATGAAATCGACATCTATGGAAAGGACGTGGATGTGGTGGAGCTTAGAAAGAGGATCGGCATGGTCTTCCAGAAGCCCAATCCCTTCCCCATGTCCATTTACGATAACATTGCCTATGGCCCCAGGATCCACGGCTTAAAAAACGTAGACCGGATCGTGGAGCGCAGCCTCAAAGACTCCGCCCTGTGGGAGGAGGTCTCGGAGAGGCTGGACCAGCCGGCCCTGGGCCTCTCCGGCGGCCAGCAGCAGAGGCTGTGCATCGCCAGGACTCTGGCCATGAAGCCGGATGTCATACTCTTTGATGAGCCGTGCAGCGCACTGGACCCCATCTCCACCGGCAAGATCGAGAGCCTCATGGAGGGGCTGAAGGACAATTACACCCAGGTGATAGTCACCCACAATATGCAGCAGGCGGCAAGGATATCCGACTGCACTGCTTTCTTTCTGCTGGGTGAGCTGATCGAGGTCGGAGAGACGAAGAGGATCTTCGAGGTGCCCGCTATGAAGAGCACTGAAGACTACATCACGGGAAGGTTCGGCTGAGGAGGAAGAATGAGCCCCTATCGAGAGCGGTACCACAGAGACCTGAAGGAGCTGAAGAATCTCACCAAAGACCTGGCGGACAAAGTCGGAGCAGCCATAGACCAATCTGTCAGCGCCCTGAAGGATTCGAATGCCGATCTAGCCAGAGAGGTCATAAAGAACGATCAGGAGATGGATGACCTCAGCCTGAAGATCGAGAATTTATGCATGGAGCTATTGGCTCTGCAGCAGCCCATGGCCAAGGACCTGAGGAGGATCATAGGCATTTTGAAGATAGGAATCGACCTGGAGAGGATCGGCGACCTGGCAGTGGACGTGGCCAGGGTCACAGTGCAGTCCCAGAACAAGATCCAGATCACCAAGCTGGAGTTCATACCCCGCATGGCCGAGATCGCCAAGAAGATGCTCGACCAGACCATGACGGCGCTCATGAACAGCGATCCGGATATGGCCAGGCAGGTCACCAAATGGGACTACGAGATTGACAGCCTCTACGTCAAAGCCAGGGACAAGCTGCTCAAGATCATCATCGAGCGCCCGGAGGTCATCGCAGAGGGGACGGCTCTTCTCATGGTCAACCGCCATCTGGAGCGCACTGGAGATCACATCTGCAATATCTGCGAGACCATAGTCTATATGGTGGAAGCAAAGAGAGAGCATCTTAATTAGGATATAAAGGGATCTCATGGATACGAGAAAGGTGCAGAGGACCGGAAAGTCCACATTCATAGTCTCCCTTCCCAAGAGCTGGGCGACGAAGAACGGCATATCAGCCGGGTCCATCATTTACATCAACCAGGGCGACAACGGAGCCCTCACGCTCTCCACGGACAGGTCGGAGAGGGATCTGAGGGCGAAGCTGGACATTGGAGACAAGATCGGAGACCACCTGGTCAGAGACATCATAGGCTGCTACGTGGGCGGATACCGGACCATTGAAGTGACGGCCGGGCACATGTCATCCCTTCAGAAGAAGGATCTTCATCAGATCGTCAACAAGCTCATCGGGCCGGAGATACTGGAGGAGACCATCAATAAGGTTGTAATCCAGGATCTGCTCAGCTCTGAGGAGCTTCAATCGGAGAGGGCGCTCAAGAGGATCAAGACTGTGGTCAAATCCATGATAATCGACTCCTTCGCCAGCCTGCTCAATAATAACGAGGAGCTCGCTTTGGATGTGATACAGAGGGACAACGACGTGGACCGTCTCAACCTTCTCATCTCCCGCCAGTTCACAGAGATCCTGCGGTCGGGATCGGTAAGACAGGAGACGCTCAATCCCATAACCGCATTCAATTACATGCAGGCGGCGTCCAATCTGGAGAGGATAGCCGATCACGCCCATCGCATATCTGAGATCGCCGGGCAAAAGAACTACAATCTGCCGCAGGGCGTGAAAGATGAGCTATCGCGGATGCAGGATCTGATCTGCAGCCTGATTGACGAGTCCGTATCTCATCTTATCCAGACCAACTCCAACAAGGCCAATGAGCTGATAGACAGGATCAGGGTGATCAAGGCGGATGCGGCGAGCATTGCCAAGCCGTCCGGCAGCAGTGACCGAGATAAATCCGAGATGCTGGTCAGGCTTGTTCTGGCCGGCAGCCTGGAGCGCATGCTAGACTATATTATGAACATCGGAGAGCTGACCATAAACCTCAGCCACTCTACGAGGTCCGCGGAGTAGGCGGGCCTTTGATTATCTCCCTGAAAGTCCTGAACCGGCCCAGCTCTATGAACTCCACCTCCAGGCTTTTGGTGTCCAGCAGGGCCACGCTGGACCGGCCGGAGAAGTAGCCCCAGATCTCGCCCGGGTTGACCAGGAGCGTTCTGCCGTGCCTGGTGGCTTCGGCGCGATGGTTGTGGCCGCGCACGACCACATCGTAGAGCTGGGAGGCGACCACAGCTTTTACCAGCGCCTCCTCTGTGCCGTGCAGCATTGCCATCTTCAGGCCGTCTGCCTCAATCTCCCCGAAGTCGCCCAGGTACTCGCCGCCCACTCGGGTGAACTCGCGGGCCAGGCCCTCCCGGTCGCCGTCGTTATTGCCGTAGACCAGCTTGACGGGGACGCCAAAGCCCTCAAATGTGTAGCAGTTGCCGGATCCTATCATGTCTCCGGCGAATAGAACTAGCTCAACTCCCCTCTGAGAGAAGGCGGCCAGGGCATCCTTTACTCCCTGAATGCTGTCATGGGCATCGGACATAATTCCTATCAGCATAAAATCACAATCAGAGCATCGAGCTGGAGGGAGCTTAAAATGGTTACGCTCTGTCCTGCTTCAACCGACTTTTCTGTGGCATCGCCGTAGCTGGAATAGTCTATGAGCGACCCTGATGGGATCTTCATCCCGAAGGGCTTAAGTACAAGGAGTAACCTGGTAGCGAGAGGCCCGCCTTAACTCAGCCTGGTAGAGTGCGCGGCTGTAGTATGTCTCGCACCGTAGAGGTGCTACGCGCAGTCACCGCGATGTCCCCGGTTCGAATCTGGGAGGCGGGATCTGAAAACTGTCCGGATGGTGTAGTGGCCCATCATGAAAGCCTGTCGAGCTTTCGACCCGGGTTCGAATCCCGGTCCGGGCGTTTCTGGCAAGAGAGAATCCTGGGGATTCTCGGACTTCTATTACCGTTCTTTGTGGTGCTTTTTGATCTTCGTGGCGAAAGAGCACAAAGGACTCACAAAGACGGCATTTTTCGTACCACACAGAGTACGCACAGATGTTGGAAATAGTTGAGCCTAAAATTCTCGAACAGAGACTCAAGGAAGAAGCCCGGATGTAATTTCTGAAATCGAACCGTTACCCCACCAGCACCCGTCCATGCCTATCGATCTTCCCCTGGGAGATCCTGGTGGAGCTGATGCGGATGTGATCCTGGGCCAGTTGATACTCGATCATGGATATCTGCAGCGGCCTCAGGTTCTTCTTTGTCCGCAGCCGGTTGATCTTCTCGGCCATGGGCAGGGTTTCGGGCGAGACCACGATGTAGTCGAAGTCCTCGTAGATGGACGGGCCGCACTGATCGTCGATCATGGTGATGCGCAGGTCATCGATGCCAAAGCACCTTTTGACCACCGCCCGCAGATTCTTCTCGCGAACCTCAAAATTGTGCACAGAGCGGCTTCTGCTCTTTCTGGCCATCTCATCAGAGGTCAGGCCGATGACCACATCTCCACCCTCGCCCAGCTCAAAGGCGCGCCTGAGAAGGGCGATGTGTCCGTCGTGAATGGGATCGAAGGTGCCTCCAACTGCAACTCTGGCCATACAGGCCCGCAAACGAGTATGGCATATAAGTACTTGGCGGCAGCGCAACAAGGACAGGAAAAAACAGATCAGATTCTCCTGCCCCGGAAACGCTCCAAAATCCTGGCAACTATGCGGCTGGAGCCGCAGAGTGGGCAGGGCTCGCTGTCCTCAATGCGCACGACCTCGCAGTTCAGGCCGCGAGAGAGCAGCTCTGCCCTGAGCGCCTCTTCGTCAAAATGCTGGTCATATCCCAGGGTGATTATGTCCGGCCTGAGCTGCTCGACAGTGCGAAAGATGTCCTTTTCCTCTCCGAGAACTGCCCTGTCCACCACCTTTAAAGCCTGCACCATTCTCCGCCTCTGCTCCTCCGGCAGGATGGGCTTGGGCTTGTGCCGCACATTGACGTCCCTGGCCACAATCACCACCAGATCGTCGCCCAGGGCTTTGGATCGCTCCAGATAGAGTACGTGGCCGGGGTGCAGCAGGTCAAATGTGCCTGTGGCTACAACGAGGGTCAAAGGCCGCCCCGCTCCTCACAGAATGAAAAATGGAAATTCACGGTCTCAGAAATCATCGTCGAAGCCTTCGTCCTTGAACTGCACATCCAATACCGCCAGATCGCGCCTCTTTCCCGTGGCATCATAGCAGGTCCAGCTACTCTCGTCGAATGGAGGTCCCGCGATGATGTGATAGTCTCCGGTGCGGGAGAAGAAGAGTATATCCGGCTCGCTGGGCCGGAGGTCTGCGGAGGGGTGGCTGTGCACCGATCCGGCCACAGACATGTTGGGCAGCATGTAAAGGCGCACCAGAGCGCTCATACGCGAGTTTTCTGTGCCCGGCAGTATGAGAACCTCAGTGATGACCTCATCCTCCACTGAGAGTAGCCCGGCAAACTCCACAGGCATAGAGGACCGGGACGCCTCCAGTATGAAGTGCAGAGTGTCCCTGGCAATGCCGCGCACCCGTCTCCGCCTCATGCCCTCTCCAGGCGGCTGCCGTCCGCAGGCCGCAGGTGTATGCAATCGCCGGCAAGAATCCTGATCTTTTCTCCGCCATTCTCCTCCAGTATGAGGGCTCCATCGGAGGCCAGGCCGGCTGCCAGGCCGACCAGGTCTCCGGAGGACGAGGCTATGCGCACCCTCCGGCCCAGAGTGGCCGATAGGCTCTGCCACTGCCGGAAGATCTGCTCTGCCTGCTCCGGGCTGCCGGCAGCCTTTTCGTAAGCCTGCTCCGCCTCCTCCAGTATCCTGCAGATGAGATCAGCCCTCGGGACGGGCCGGCCCGCTTCCGCTGCCAGGGAGGTTGACCTCCACTCCTCTGGAAAGCCCGATGGGTCCACATTGGCATTGAGGCCCACTCCCACCACCACATAATCCAGCCGGTCCACCTCCGCCTTCATCTCAGTGAGAATGCCGCAGACCTTTCGTTCAACTTTTTGATCCGCTCTATTTTGCTCCAATTTCCGGTCCTCATTATGCTCTGCGATAAGAATGTCATTGGGCCATTTTATGACTGCCTCCAGGCCCAGCAGCGCCGAGATAGCCCGGCAGAGGGCCACAGCGACCGCCATATTGATGCGGCCCACTTCGGAGAGCGGCATCTGAGGCTTTAATATTATGCTCATCCAGATGCCGCCCGGAGGCGAGGCCCAGGAGCGGGAGAGCCTGCCCCTTCCCTGGGTTTGGGTCTCGGCCAGGATCACCGTCCCATCAGGGCTTTGCTGGGCCAGGGACAGGGCCACGGCATTGGTTGACGTGACGGCATCGTATACCTTGAGGCGCCTTCCTAGCCACCTGGTCTTCAGGCTGCCTGCGATCTGATCGGCATCGAGAAGATCGGGCCTCTCTGCCAGGCGGTAGCCCTTCCTGGTGGAGGAGGAGATGGCGTATCCCCTGCGGCGAAGAGACTGAATCTGCTTCCAGACGGCTGCCCTGGATACGGACAGCCTGGCGGCTATCTCCTGCCCCGATACCCACTCTCCGCTGCCTAGCAGGGACAGTATCTCCTGCGATGTCAAACCGCAATTCTCCTGCTCATCCCTTCAGCTCTTGCCCACCGCTTTATTCTGGCTGAGGTAGGCACCCACAGCCGCGGATATGGCGGCTATCTGCCGGTCGTCGGCCCCCAGAGCCGAGGCCAAAGACATGCCCTTCTGGTAATCCTCAACAGCAACCAGCTTGACGGCATCTATTATGTTCTCCTCTTTGATGAAGTGGGTGTTGATGTCGCCGCTCCTGAACCTCTGGTTGCGCAGTACTGCCTTGTGGAAGATGAGATTGGTCTTGACCCCCACAATTATGTACTCGTAAAGGGCGCGCTCCATCCTGGCAATGGCCTCCTTCCTGTCCTTGCCGTGGGCCACCAGCTTGGATATCAGTGAGTCGTAGTAGGGCGGTATGACGTAGCTAGTGTATACCCCGCTGTCCACTCGAATTCCCGGACCGCCCGGACTCCTGTAGCGCTTGATCTTTCCCGGAGAGGGGGAGAAGTCGTTTAAGGGATCTTCGGCATTGATCCGGCACTCGATGGCCCAGCCTCTGATCTTCATGTCGCTCTGGTCGTAGCCCAGGGGATAGCCGGCTGCAACCAAAATCTGCTCCTTGGCCAGGTCAACGCCGGTCACCATCTCAGTGATGGGGTGCTCCACCTGCAGGCGGGTATTCATCTCCAGGAAGTAGAAGTCTCCCCGGGAGTACATGAACTCCACAGTTCCGGCG
>CAYQKI010000026.1:0-21188 GCA_964418105.1 uncultured Methanotrichaceae archaeon
GGATGGGGCTTGCATTTGATTTGCCGGTCAACCGGTTAATCTTTTTTCTTTTTTATAAGCAACCAATAACCTTAATAATTAATAATCATATATGATGAGAATGAGGTGGTATGATAATGCCGGTTGAAGCCCCCCAACAAACCCGGAAAGAGATGAATATGAATTGGGGACTGAAGGCAGAGGATCTACTGGCGGTCCTGATACTTCTGATATTGACACTGGCAATTGCTGCCTATCTCCAATTCATCATCATGAGCGGTCTTAATAATGCAGATGAGATCGGCCGCTATACTGCCCTGAAGGGCTGAATTGAGAGAGGGATGGCTGAATAAAGTCCTGCTACCAGGCTTATATGGCAGGTTCCCATATAGCTCGACTGGCGCCCGAGGATCGCACCGCAGCGCTCCCACGGTCAGAGTTCTTCACAAATTTTCAGATCTTCGCTGTATCGGTTCAGAATATCCTTGCAGGCAGGACCTGTTTTGATCGCGCCTCATGAAAGGCTACCTCATGACCCATAGGTGATCGTGATCTATCAAGTCCAACAGGCAGTGAAGGCTTCATCCGTGCCAGGAAACATATGAATCCGCTCCCAGCTACACCCTTCTCCTCCCCCCTCTGCCCGCGCCCCGCCTCATGATCAGGTATATCGACTGCACAGTATTTCCAATAAAAAACCGCGGCGGCGTACGCCTGCCCACCACCAGCGTCCTGCCCGCCCGAATGGCAGCGACCGCCTGTTCGGCATCCTGAGCCTCGATCTCCGTCACCCCCAGGCCGACAGTGGCCGCGAAGTGAGAGTCCGAGCCGGCCACCATGGGCAGGTGCCTCCTTTTAGCCCCCATCCTGGCCCTGGCATTGGCTATGCCGAAGAGGTGCTTGGAGTTATAGACCTCCACCGCATCGCAGTCCGGAATGCGGCCTATGGCATGGCGGAAGGGGTGGTAGGGGTGTGGGACGATGGCTATCCCCCCCTGCTCGCGGGCGAGCTCCGCCGTCTCCTCAGGTCTCCTCCCCCGGGGCGGCAGGTCCCCGATCCCCAGGACCAGCAGGTGCCCCTCGGAGGTGGTGACCTCGGCACCGGGAATTAGCACCAGTTCCATCTTCTCTTCCCGGATGATCTGCATGGCCAGTTGCGAGCCCTTCAGGGTGTCGTGGTCGGTGATGGACAGGCCCGTCAGCCCCCGCCGGACGGCAGCCTTCAGGATGGCCCTGACATCGTCCCGCCCGTCGGAGCAGTTGGAATGCACATGCAGATCAAATCTCATGGATTGCTGACCTCAGGTACTGTCAGGCAGCCCTCCAGCGCCGATGCCGCAGCCGTAGCCGGGCTGGCCAGATAGACCCGCCCTCCTTTGCCCATGCGTCCGGGGAAGTTCCTGTTGGACGTGGAGACGCAGACCTCCCCCTCCGCCAGGACGCCCATGTGCGCCCCCAGGCAGGGCCCGCAACCGGGCGGCCCGATCATGGCCCCGGCGGCGACGAGCGTCTCTATGACCCCGGCCCGGAGGGCTTCCATCAACACCTGCCGCGAAGCGGGAATGACCAGCGTCCTGGCCTGTACCATCTTTCCCCGGAGGATCCTGGCAGCGGCATGCAGGTCCTCCAGCCGCCCGTTGGTGCAGGTCCCTATGAAGACCTGGTCCACGGGCAGGCCCGCCAGTTCGGATACGGGCCGGACGTTGTCCACCCGGAAGGGCTCGGCCACAAGCGGCTCCAGCTCGCTCACATCGTACTCGTACTGGTAATCATAGGTTCCCGGATCGGAGAGGACATGCCTGTAGGGACGCCGAGCCCGCCCGGCCAGCCACCGGTCAGTCTTCCTGTCCGGGGGCACTATGGCCGCCTTGGCCCCCATCTCCACTCCAAGGTTGCACAGCGTCATCCTGCCGGAGATGCTCATCTCCTCGATGGCCGGGCCGGTGTACTCCACAGTCCTGTACGTCGCCCCGTCCGCCCCCAGCTCACCTATCACCATGAGGGCTATGTCCTTGGCCGAGACTGCCGATCCGGGCCTGACCGCCCCGGAGATCCGCACGCCCATGGTCTCGGGCACCTTGAACCACAGCCTGCCCCGGGAGTAGATCTCGGCCATGTCCGTCGCCCCCACCCCTGTCCCGAAGGCCCCCAGAGCTCCGTATGTACAGGAATGCGAGTCGGCTCCGACCAGGAGCAGGCCGGGCAGGGCAAAACCCTGCTCGGGAAATACCTGATGGCAGACGCCGCTGCCGCAATCGAAGAGATTGGCGATCTTCTGCTCGCCCGCCCAGGCCCGCACATCCCTCTGCAGTTCCGCCGCTGTCTCGTTGTTTGCCGGGACTATGTGGTCAAAGGGTATGACAATCCTCTCTTTATCCCAAACCCGCTCCGAGCCCATCTCCTGAAAGGCCCGGATGGCTAAAACCGACGTCCCGTCATGAGACATGGCATAGTCTATGCCCGCCTCAACGATCTCCCCCGGCTCCACCATACCGGTGGAACCGGAGGCCCGCGAAAAAATCTTCTGGCTTATAGTTGCAGCCGCCATTCTCTCCCGCCTCAAGGGCATGAATGGCGGCTTTATCACTTAAGCCAAACGCTCAACGCCGATCAGCGCTTGTCGACGCCATCGCTACTGCACTGTATCTGCTCGGCAGAGGGCATCATGTAGGCGATGTCATCCGCAGGATGGCGGTAGAGCCGCGAGCCCAACCGCTTTTGATCAAGGATGTGCCCGATCAGGCCGATGGACCTGCCCAGGGCGAACAGCCCGTTCATGTAGCCGAGCTTGACCACCTCATCTATCTCCGCCTTACTGAAGGCCCCGCAGGAGCTCATCAGGTCCAGGAAGAGAATGCCCACGCACCCATCCACGTTCAGGATCAGATTGCCCTTCTTGGCCGTGGTCAGCTCCTCCACCTGCAAGGCGTAGTTGAGCAGCTCCGTTTTGGGAAAGTTGGCCCGCGCGAAGCTTATCAGTTGCTGGACGCGCTTGTCAGGATTCTTGACGCTCTTGATCTTGTGGCCGATGCCGGGGATGTTGATTCCCTTCTTCTTCATATCCGAGACAAACTGCTCCGGGCTCATGCCCGTCTCACGGGCGCGCTTGAACTCGCGAGCGGCATCGTCAATGGCCCCGCCAAAACGTGGCCCGATGGTCAGAAGCCCGCTGCAAAGGGAGGAGATAAGATCCTTTCCGGCGCAGGAGGCGACTATGGCATTGTGGGCTCCGGATACCGCCGGCCCGTGGTCGGCCACGATCTGCAAGACCAGCTCTATGAACTTCGCGGCGTAATCGGGCAACTCCTTTTTAAACCATAAGAGGCCGATGACACCGCCGATCCCCATCCTCTGCTCGAGCACGTCGGATAGCTTCTTTCCGGCATAGAGCAGCTCCTCGCCGCTATCGTCGGATATGGTGCAGATGAAGGTGGTGGGCTTTCTGATGTCTCCCTGGGCCAGAGCCCGGCTGTAGTCCACGGCGATCTTTGGCTCCTCAGGCTCCTCGAACCTGGCGACAGCTTTGGAGGCGACCAGAGCCTCGTAGACCTTTCGCACCTCATCTCCATAGCCGTCGAATGAGGTGGGAACATGGGCACCGGCATCCCGAAAGGCCTGGTTCTTGGCCTGAGCCGTCTCCTTCTGAGTGTCGGCCTTGGCTCCGGCGTGCCCAAACTGAACGCTGGCCGGAAGCACTGGCGCACATGTTCCCGTAACCCATGCCACCAGAGGCTTGGTTATCCTCTTCTCTTCCAGAGCCCTGATGATCCTGTACTCGTCCTCTCCTCCCAGCTCTCCAAGACACGCAATCATCTTGATGGCAGGATTGGCCTGGTAGCGCAGGATGTGATCGAGCATTGTCGATCCTGGAAAACGGTCCCCGCCTATGGCCACACCCTCATAGATGCCGTCAGAGTTTCTGGAGATGATGTTGAATGCCTCGTTGAGCATGCCTCCTGACTTGGAGACAAATCCCACGCATCCCGGCCTGTAAAGCCGCGAGGCTATGATGTTCTCAATAGTGCCTGCCGTATTGCCGATGCGGAAGGCCCCTGCCGCCATGCCGCCCACTGTGGCCGGGCCGATGACGACTTTGCCCTCCTTTTTAGCAGTGGCGCTCATAATGCGGGACTGCCTCTCCGGCACACCCTCGGCGATGACCGCCACCACGCGAATGCTCTTCTCAGCCAGCGCCTCCATGGTCGTATCGAAGGCGGAGCGGTGAGAGGCGAAGTTGACCATCACATCGGCTTCAGGATAGGCTTTAGCCGCCAGGCCAATGGTCCTGTACATGGGCAGGATGATCTCTTTGCTCCCCCAGAAGGCTTTGTGAATTCCGGCCCGGCTGGGATTGACTATGGCCGATATGCTGGGTCCAGGGCGCTTGCATATGTAGTCGAAGTCCAGCATGCGCTGGATGGCATTGGTCTGATAGCCGTAGACAAAGGCCTTGGTATTTCTGTCGAAGAGAACGTAATCCTCTCTCTTGCCGCTCTCACTCATGCCACTATCACTCATGCCGATGCACCTCCCAGAGCCAGGGGAACAATGCGGGTCATATGCGTCTCCGGTCCGTACACCTCAATTGGCACTCCCAGCCTCTTGCCGAGACCCCTCATCAGCTTGAGGCCCTGCTCATAATTGGGTCCGCCCCGGCGCACATAGATCCTGACCCCCGTCTCTTGCAGCTTCTTCTGGTACTCCTCCAGGGCCATGACCACACCCTTGAAGGTCTTGGCCACATCTGTGAAGTTGGCTATGGCCCCTCCGATGAGCAGTACCTTGCCCCGCGGGTCCTTCTTCCTGGTCATCAGGTCCAGGATGGTGCTGGTGTAGTAGTAGGTCTCCTCGGTATTGGGATCGCCGCTGTACTCGCCGTAGTTGGCCATCTCTGCCGCAAATCCCAGGTCGCTGATGGTATCGGCATATATCACACTGGCTCCGCCGCCTGCAACCATCGTCCAGACCCGTCCCTCAGCATTGAGAATGGTCAGCTTCAGAGAGGCACCCGTCTTGGAGTCGATGTCCTTGATGAAAAGCTCCTCTTTGGTGAGGCTTCGGCCAAAGGGCTCGGGAAAGGCCAGGCCCGACCACCTCTTCCTCTGCCAGTACTCCTCGGCATCATCGAGCTTTGCCACCATGTCCAGAGGCACAATTGAGCCGTCTTTGAAGGTGAAGGGATTGATCTCCAGATAGGCAAAGCCCGTATTCGCATAGAAGCGCCATAAAGCCTTGATAAACCTCTCCACTGCCACTGCCTTATCCGATAGCTCCGCAGGAAGCTTCGATTTTATATCCTGGCCTTCAATTCCGTCCAGGGTGCCCACATGCAACCGGATCACCCTATCCCAATTCTCCTCGACTAAAACTCCGCCCCTGGAAGAGAAGAATATGTTGTCTCCATCGTTGTCCGAGCTGATGGCTATGTAATATTCTTCTTCATGGGGCACGAACGGCTCGATCAGGAAATGAGACAGCCTCCCGGTTATGCCTCCAATCGTGGCCTCTCTACCCATCCTCTCTGTAATGTACTTCTTCGCGGAATTCCAGTCCGCATCCAGCAGTACCAGCCCGTGCTTTCCCCTCTTTCCAAAGAGCTGATCCGGCTTGACGGCCAGCCTTGCCGTCTTCAGCCAGGGATGAGTCGATGCAGCATCCTCCAGATCCGTCTCCGGTCCCACAAGGGCGATATCGCCTTTGTAGGAGAATTCATTGAGGTACTCGGGGAGGAATCCGGCCAGCAAACGCTTTGCATCGTACTCCCTAATGCCTCTCTGTGCCATGTCCAAAACCACCTTCGCCGCCCTAATGATTTTCTTATTTACAAACCTTTCTAAGGGAGGAGATATTAACGATTCCTATCAATGGCGAAAACATGGTGAGAGAGAAGCATATTATGAAGTGTCCTGCTTGCGGAAATGACTGCGTAAAGTCTGCAGAAGAGGTTCTGGCGAACATCGAGCTCTTATATCAGGCCTGCCCCGGCTGCGCGCCGGAGCCGAATCTGGATAAAACCGCCTCGGCGAGGCTTCTCCCGGAGAGGATAGAGCGGTGCCCCTCCTGCGGAAAAGCTCCTCTTGATGCCGTAATGCTCGATGCCCTGCGCCTTTTGCAGGATGCCGGCCTGCGCGACAAAGATGCCACATTGCGGAGCGTGGGAACGCCGCTCATCGAATTTGGCTATCCTCTGGCCTATCCGCCCCGCCTGGGAGAGGGCAGCCTGATCCTCTCCGGAGACAATTGCAGCCGCGAGGCAGCAAGAGCGATGGTAGAGCAGGTCCCTGAGATCAAGGGTGTGATCCAGAGCCGGGGGGTGCCCGGAGTGGTTGACCGGGAAAAGAAGCCCATCGAAAATGTCCTATTAGCGGGCTGCGATATGCGGGCTGATGTGTGCCAGAGCCTCTTTGGAGAGCTTGTCATCTACAAGAGCCAGTCGCGCATACACATCGAGTTCTCGCGCAGGAGCGCCCCCAAGATGAGAATACTGGAGCAGATGTACATGCAAGGCCGCATTCGCGATGTGGTGGACGGCCTGTGCGGACCGGGTACCCTTGGCCTGATGTGCGCCCTGGCCGGGGCGGAGAGGGTAGTGCTCAACGATGCCTGGCCGGCTGCTGTATCCAACGCGGCCCTCAACCTGGAGGTCAATCGCAGATTGCTGGGCATAGAGGAGATAGAGTATCCGGAGAGGCTGGAGGAGGAGGTAGGAAGTGAGCCGAGGCTGGTCGCCCTCGCCCACGGAGCATGCGAGATTGAGCTGTATCATGCAGACCTGGCCAGGCTGTTTTCGCGGGTCAGGCCGGGGCAGTTATGCCTGATCGACCATTTTCCGGGAGAGAGGACGGCGGAGCTGGAGAAGGCCTGCAGATGCTGCAAGGACGTCTTTGTTGTGTGAAAAGGGCTTGCAGGGACGGCATGTTTAATTGATTAGATGATGGAATGCTGAAAATAATGGGACAGCGCGGATTCGAACCGCGGTCCAAGAGTCCCAAACCCTCGAGGATAGACCAGGCTACCCCACTGTCCCAAAAAGGGCGTAGCCTACTAAACTAGCGCTCCTTAAAAGCCTTTTGCTGAATCACAAGCTTTTTAAATGCTGCTCTAATAGGAGCATCTCATGGGAAAGACAGGAAGCATAGAATGGGTTAAGATCAAGGGCCGAAAGGGTCAGGTCCGCCAGGTAACCAAGGCCGAGACCACCCATAAAAAGCCCGGTCCGATGCAGAGATACACAGCCGCAGGTTCCAGGGTTAAGAAGATCAAGAGGTCTCTGAAGGCCACTCAGATCAGAACATGATCTGCCAGGACGTAGTGCTGGTTCGCTACGGGGAGATCACTTTAAAGGACAGTTGGACGCGACAGAATTGGGAGCGCATTCTAGCCGGCAATATAGCTTTTTCATTGAACCGGGCGGGAATTTCGCATAAGATGGAGAGGGGCGAGGGGAGGATCTTCGTCCACACCTCCGACTGCCGGGCCAGCAGGATAGCCGCAGACGTTTTCGGAACTGTTTCCGCAAGCCCCGCTCAGACGGTTGCCTCCGATCTGCAGGAGATCTGCCGCGCGGCAGTGGATCTGGCCGGGCGGGCAGGTCTGTGCGGTTTATCAGGTCTGTGCAGCCAGCCGGATCAGTCCGGTTTGAATCAGTCCGATCTGAAATATCATGCTCCGCATAGCTTTGCCATCCGCCCCCGCCGCTCAGGGGTATCATTTACCAGCGAGCAGATAGGCCGGACGGTGGGGCAGGCGGTGCAGAGCAGCACGGGAGCCTCTGTGAACCTGGACCGCCCTGACACGGAGATCTTCGTGGAGGCCAGGAGGGACAGGACATTCATCTTCACAGATGTGATTAAAGGAGTAGGGGGCCTGCCCCTGGGCTCGCAGGGCAGGATGCTGGCCCTCATCTCCGGAGGCATAGATTCGCCGGTAGCCGCCTGGATGATGATGAAGAGGGGATGCCCCGTGACGCTGCTGCACTTCGATTCCCGGCCCTATGCCGATGCCATAAGCCAGTCCATGAGCTGCGCTGAAGCTCTCTCGCAATGGACATCCGGCAGAAAGATTGACTTCATAACTGTGCCCATCAGTTGGGCCATTGAGAAGATTTCATCCCACTACCCCAAAGCCACCTGCGTCCTCTGCCGGCGGCTGATGTACCGCATAGCTGCCAAGATCATGGCTGACGAGGGGTGCCTGGGAATTGTCACCGGCTACTCCATGGGCCAGGTGGCATCCCAGACGGCGGAGAACATCCTGGCGGAGCAGGCGGCGCTGGGCGTGCCGGTCTACCACCCACTCATTGCCCTGGACAAGACGGAGATCACCGACCTGGCCAGAAAGATAGGCACATACGGCATATCCGAGGAGACGAAGTCCTGCACGGCTGTGCCCAAAAAGCCCATGACAAGGGCCGGGAAGGATGAGATGGCTGCGGCTGAGGAGCTATTGGGGCTGGTGGAGATAGCCGGGATGCTGGCCAGAGAGAAGACCCTGACCAGAATAGGATAGAAGCTCACGGTTTCATCATTTCGTCAGCATCAACAGTTCATTATTGATACATTCTTAATTGTAAGTAATGAACTAACTTACGGATTATAAACAATATGTTCTCCACAGAAAACAATAGATAGAGGCATTCTTTTCGGCTATTCCGCTCTGAAATTTGAATCCTGGGAAACCTACGGCATGGCCAGATAGCCTTCAGGAAACATGCCTTGAATAGATATAGGTAATCTCCCTCATGGCTAAATAGACGATAGCTTTTTTCTCTAAGAGGTATTATCTGTAAAATAACCAGCTTTTTCTAAGTTTTTTATCCAAAATATTCCCTCTTTTTATATAATCAAATGCAGCGCAAAACATAAATATGCAAGAAGACCCAGTAGTTACGGCTGAAATTAAATGTTACTTGGCTTTATTAGAGGCGCTATTTGCCCCGCTTGCCAGCAGATCAAACTAATTGAATAAATCAGTACAGAGGTATTGAAAATGGCAGAAGAGAAGAGAAAGCCCGGCAAAAAAGGAAAAGGCACGATGACAGTACAGGAAGCAGGAAGAAAAGGAGGCATGAAAACCGCCCAAACACACGGAAAGGAATTCTATACAGAAATCGGCCATAAGGGCGGACAGAGGGTCAAAGAGCTGATCGAGGAAGGAAAGAAGGCCAAAAGCCTGGCCTTGGCGGGGGAGAGGTAAAGAGCAGGCTTCACTTCTCGCCTGCGGGCAGGCTGCCGGGCCGGGCCATCCTGTCTCTCATCTTCACCATAATCCAGCCCGCTGGGTCCTGGTGAGGGCATAGCCTCCCTGAAGCCTTCTTCCCTCCAGGACTTGAGCACACCGTCCACCTCCAGCCGCAGGTCATAGTGCAGGCGGCGGGACAGGTGCTTCTGCACCACGAATATGCCGCCGGGCCTGGCATCACCTCCGGCATCTCCTCCGGCGGGCTCAGTGGTCCGGGAGAAGTCCCTCTTCTCCCTTCCGATAAGGATGTTGCAGGATTTCAGCAGTAAGACCTGAAAATGACCTGAAGAGACCTGCACCTATACGTGTGGTGATGATTTGAACAATATTATATTAGTATTTGCCCTGGCGGCAGTTGCAGCTATGGCGCTGGCCGGTCCGGCAGGAGCCTCCGACATCTCTGCCTTTGGGCCGCAGGAGGCTGGCGGACAGTCCATTTGGAGGCTTGTCGCCGCCTCTGACGCCGTGAACTCCAACCTATCGGCAATACAGACCGCCCTCTTAAAAGCCAGCCTTGCCCTATCAGAGACGGGCCTGGATGGGCCAGACGCCCAAAAAGTGCTCTCCAACCTTACCCTGGCGGATGCTGCGGTGATCGACTGCATCACCATCGGAGCCGACGGAATTGTGAGGGAGGTAGAGCCCGCGTCCTTCGAAAGCATCAGGGGCGCGGACCTGTCAGGCCAGGAGCATGTGAGCCGCACCATCAATACCAGGCAATATTTAGGATTTTATTTTATAAAGGCAGTAGAGGGATCCTATGCCATTGATGCCGAGATGCCGGTCTTCGACAGGAATGGAACTTTTATAGGAACAGTCAGCCTGATGTTCAATAACAGCCAGTTCTTTGAACGTGTCCTCGCGCCGCTGCAGCCCTCTAATAACTCCAAGATCTGGGTGAGCCGGGCAGATGACGGGATGATCATCTACGAGACTGACTCCAGCCAGTTGCTGCTGAACAAAAGCTCATCCATTTACCAGGAATATCCTGAGCTTTTAAGCCTCTTTGACAGAATGAGCCTGGAGAGGACAGGATACGGCAGCTACGAGTTTCTGGACCAGTCGCACGGCAGGGCGATAGAGAAGGGCTGCTTGTGGACTACCATCCCCAACCGGGGCACTGAGATGAGGCTGGTGCTTACCATCGAACTCTGATCGATGAGGAGATTACTCTGATATCCTTTGGGCATGATTTCCCAACCGGGAAAACATGCCCAGAGGATGAAAAACCTGTGTGCACCCTGAGTTATTCTGCGAAGACACAAAGTCACAAGAATCCACCAAGATGATATTTTCGTGCCTGGCGAAGGTGATTTAAAGCTTCTGGACAGAATAAAGTGGTAGAGGAATGCAGGAAGCGATGATCATGAAGACCGGGAGCGCCCATACCATCATAACCGCCCTCATAATCGCCTCCTTTCTCCTGGGGGCATACCTTTATCCCTTCATGCCCGAGCGGATGGCAACCCACTGGGATGCCGCCGGCATTGTGAACGGCTACATGAGCAAGACCTGGGGCCTCTTTCTGATGCCGCTCCTCTCCGGCCTGATATTCCTGGCATTCCTGCTCGCCCCCCGGATGGACCCCCTCAGGAAGAACATCGAGCAGTTCAGGGGCCACTTCGACCTCTTCATGCTGCTATTCTTCTCGTTCCTGTTCTACCTCTACCTGCTGACGCTGATCTGGAACCTGGGCTACAGGTTCAACCTCATTGCATTCATGGCACCTGCATTCGGAGTAATAATCTACTACACCGGGGTCATGATGGAGAACGCCAGGCAGAACTGGTCCATAGGCATCAGGACGGCATGGACACTGAGCAGCGAGGCGGTGTGGGATAAGACGAACCGTCTGGCTGGCAGGCTCTTCAAGGCGGCGGGAGCCCTGGCGGCCCTGGGAGCAGTCTTCCCCGAATACGCCGTCTTCTTGATTTTAGCTCCTGTGATCCTGGCAGCAGTATACCCGATCATCTATTCTTACAGGGAGTATCAAAGAGAGGCAAAAAATTGAGGGAGATTGCCCCACCCACGGCGCACGGCCCCGCTCCCCGCCCCCAGACCCTCCCGCCTGCATCCAGCGCAGCATCCCGGAAATGCTCCGCCATCCCCACCCGGCTTGACCGCCAGACAAGCCTGCTTTAATTAAATTAAGCCTACTGGCGTCGCTTTCAAATACTAGCAGATGCCGCATTCTGATTATGCCAGAATGGATCTACCCCGATTTCGAATTTATGCCCAAAAGGCCGCTCTTCCTCTGCATCATCTCCAACACCGACACCGGCAAGATTCCGGGCCTCTCCGCCGCCGGGACCACGCCGGAGCTGACCGACTACACCCCCGGAGCCGACGCCGAGCTGGTGGAGACCAACCGCATCATCACCATGCCTGAGCTGCCCGAAGCCCCCGGCGGCTCGCCCACTCCCGCCATTGTGACCAAGGCCGCCCTGAACCTGACGGGCATCCCCTCATTATTCGTGGCCTCCGGCCTGCGAAAGAAGCCGGCAGTGCCCTTCACCGAGCTGGGCGGGGCGGCAGGCGCAGACATCAGGCGGGAGCCGGCAGTGCCTGCCGCCCGCAGCATCTTCGAGAATGCCGCCCTCCTTGGCCGCAAGCTGGCCCGCCTCTCCGACTGCGTCTTCATAGCCGAGTCCATAGCCGGAGGCACGACCACCGCCCTGGCCGTCCTGCGGGCCCTGGGCTACGATGGCAATGTGAGCAGCAGCTTTCAGTCCAATCCCACCGGCCTCAAGCAGCAGGTGGTCTCCGAGGCCCTTCAAAGGGCAGGCATCGCCTCCGGCAGCCTGAAGGCCGACCCCCTGCGGGCGGTGGAGCAGGTGGGCGACCCCATGATGCCCGCCGCCCTGGGCCTCATGAAGGGCCTTGCCGGCTGCAAGACGGTTTTGGCCGGGGGAACGCAGATGGCCGCCGTGCTGGCGCTGGGCAAATCTCTGGCAATCGAGGGCGACATCTCCATTGCCACCACCAAATACATCATCGAGGATAAGACCGCCAATTTCCGGGAGATAGTCGAGTCCACCGGCCGGCCCTACTACTACTCCGATCCGGGCCTGCAGCACTCAACCATCCCGCCGGTGCAGATCTACGCCCAGGGATACGTCAAAGAGGGCGTGGGCATGGGCGGGGCAGCGCTTCTCGCCGGGTTGTATGGAGTCGAGCAGAGGCGGCTGGTGGAGGAGACGGACAGGGTGCTCATGACCGTGGAGCTGCCCAAAAAGTAGCCGGACCAGACAAAGGCGCATGAAAATGAGCTTTCCGTTCTTTATGCGTACTTTGTGAGCTTTGTGCCTTTGTGGTGAGCTTTTAGGTTTTGGATTTTGGATCAGCAAGGTAGAGAACAGGATAAAAGCAGGAGGAAGATGCTGGCCGCTGTTTTGAGAGGTCCGGGAAGAATGGAGGTCGAGGAGCTGCCCGACCCAACTCTGCCTGAAGGCGCGGCTCTTCTAAAGATGGAGGCCTGCGCCGTCTGCGGCACCGACATCAAAATGCTGCAGCAGGGCCACCAGGACCTCATCTATCCCTGTATCCCCGGCCACGAGCTGGTGGGCAGAATTGTGCAACTGGATGGCAGCAATGGCGATTACTATTATCATGATAGTAATAGGCCCATCCGGGAGGGCGACCTGGTGGCCGTCTGGCCGGGCATAGCCTGCGGCAGATGTCCCTCCTGCCGGCGGGGATCAGATCACCGCTGCCCGGATATCAGGATCATGGGCTTCAGCTTTCCGGGCGGCTTTGCCGAGCTGTGCGCCCTGCCGGCGGAAAGCCTCTCCAGAGGCCTGAATCCTCTGCCGGAGGGATTCGACCCGGCTTTGGCCGCTCTCTCCGAGCCCCTGGGCTGCTGCATCAATGGCCAGGATCAGGTTCGCCTGAAGGAGGGCGAGAGCGTCCTCATCTTAGGCGGCGGGCCCATTGGGGCTCTTCATGCCCTGCTGGCCGAATCCCGCAGCACGGCAAAGGTCATCATTGCAGAGAAGCTGCCCGGCCGGATATCCTCGCTCAAGAGAAACACCCGCGCCACACTCTTCAATCCGGATGAAGAAGCCCCGGCGGATGTGGTAGCCGCCGAGACAGGCGGGCTGGGAGTTGATGTCATCTTTTCCGCCGCCCCCCAGGTCGATCTGGACTGCAGCCTGCTGCGCCTGCTCTCGCCGGGCGGCAGAGCCTGCATCTTCTCCGGGCCAGGAGCAGACAACGCAGACCCGCCCATGGACCTGCGCCGGATCCACTACCACGAGCTTTCCATCTGCGGAGCCTACGGCTGCTCCAGCCGGCACATCCGCCGGGCGGCAGAGCTTCTCACATCGGGCAGGATCAGGGCCGGCTGGCTGATCACCAGGAGGACAGGCCTTGCCCAGATAAAGGAGGCCTTCGCCCACTCCACCGCCAGAGAGGGCATGAAATCGGTGGTATGCGCAAGATGATCACCTTTGCCCCTGTGCAGTCCGAAAACGCCATCGTTGTGAGTTCTTTGTGCGCTTTGTGTTCTTTGTGGTTATCAGTGGTAGGCGAATTGTTAATCGGAATCCTAAAAAATTCACCACAAAGACCACAAAGCTCACAAAGAACGCACAAAGAACGAAATGCTCATTTTGATTATGAAAATAGACCAGGATGACAAAATATGATCGCAGATGAAGAGAGCCTGAAGTACTTCGGAAGCCATGTGGACCGCCTCATCAGGGGCAAGAGCCTCAGCCGCGAGGAGGCATTCGACCTATTCCAGAAGATCCTGAAGGACGAGCAGCCCGACCTGCAGCAGGGAGCATTTCTCGCTGCCATCACCGCCAAGGGCGCAGAGCCTCAGGAGATCGCCGGCATCTGGCAGGCCATCTACGAGACGGACACCGTCAAGGTCCACCCCCAGGTCGACGGCCCGCTCTCGGAGAATTGCGGCACGGGCATGGACGGCATCAAGACATTCAACATCAGCACTGCCGCCTCACTGGTTGCCGCCGCCGGAGGAGTGATCATGGCCAAACACGGGGCCCGGGCAATAACATCGAAGTGCGGGACGGTGGACATCCTGGAAGTCCTGGGCGTGGACGTGGATTGCGACCCGGAGACTGTAAAAAGGAGCATCGAGAGCGCTGGAATCGGCATCTTCAACGGCATGAGCTGCAAAGTCCATCCCTCCGCCCTGGGCCGAATACTCTCTCAGGTCCGCTTCGGCACAGTGCTCAATGTGGCCGGCTCCCTCTCCAATCCCGCCCGGCCAGAGCTGGCGGTGAGGGGCGTCTACTCCGAAGAGATGGTCCTCTCCGTCGCCCATGCCATGCAGGAGATCGGCTACAAACGGGCTTACGTGGTGCACGGCAGAAGCGCTGACGGGCGGAGGGGCATGGATGAGCTCTCCACCCTGGGCCGCTCCCTGGTGGCCGAGATCACAGAGGATGAAGGCCTGAAGACCTATACCCTCCACCCACAGGAGCTGGGCCTGGTTGGGGGCGACGAGAAGGAGCTGCTGCACTCCGGCTGCCGGGAGGAGGAGGCCGTCAGCCTGCTGCGCGTCCTGGAAGGCCGGCTGGAGGGGGCCAGAAGAGACATCGTCTGCCTCAACGCGTCCCCACTGCTCTGCATGGCAGGAAAGGCGTCAGACCTTAAGGATGGTGTGAAGAAGGCGGGGCAGATCATAGAGTGCGGCCTGCCCGCCAAAAAGCTGCAGCATTGGGTAGCCTGCCAGAACAGAGACCCCGGCCCGCGCCTGGAGAGGCTAGAGGCTATGCTGGCCGAGGCTTGGGCCTGAGCCATAGCATAATCCATATCTATTTGAGCAGAAGACAGGACTCTTTGCCTGTGGCATGCAGTGTCTCTCCATGGATGACCATCTCCGCCCCTATATTTCAGAGCACAGAGGATTACTTCTCCTAGCCCTGGCTGCGCTGCTCTTGATAGCTTTCTTCTTCTTTCCCTTTCTGGACGGCATAATCCTAGGCACAGTCTTCGCCTATGTGGGCCGGCCCATACGGGATCACTTCCAGGAGAAGAGAAAACTTGGCTCTCTTTTAGCCGTCGTTTGCATAGTCCTTCCCATATTCATAATACTAGGCATAGGCATGCTGGAGATCGCCAATCAGATTGTAATTTTGGCCAAGAATCAGGAGGCATGGAAGGCCGCGCTTGCTATGATCACAGAGAGGAGCGTCTACGAGCTGCCGCCCTGGATCAGAGAGGTCCTGGCCGGCAGCCTGGAGAACGCGGCCGGCATCCTGGCCACCATCGCCTCTTCCATCCCCGTGCTGCACCTGGGTGGCATGGCATCCATGGCCATAATCAACTTCATAGTATCCATACCCGTCTGCTACTTCACCCTGGTGGAGGGGGAAAGCTTCGTGGAGTCGATCATATCCCTCCTTCCCGCCAGGGAGAAGGAAGCATACAGGAGATACATCAGCCGCATAGACCGCATATTAAGCGGCATATTCATCGGTACAATATACACCTCCATCCTGGGAAGCATAATCGCTGCATCCATATTCTATGCCTTCGACCTGCCCAGGCCCTTCGCCTTAGCCAGCATCGTCTTCGTGGCCGGAATGGTGCCCTTTCTCACCTCCTGGCTGGTCATCATCCCCGTTACCATCTACAGGTACATCACCTCCGGACTTGAGGGAGCTGCCGTCTTCTTCCTCATAGCCTCGTCTCTCATCTACCTGCCCTCGGAGCTGCTCATCCGGCCCTACCTGGTGGCTGCCAAGTCGTCGCTGCACCCACTGCTGGTGGTCCTCTCCTTTTTAGGAGGCGCAATAGTCGCCGGTATCGGGGGTTTCTTCCTGGCTCCGGCCATCATGGGAGTGATTGTGGGGATATATCAGGTCAGGCAGGAAGAGAAAGCAGAGCTGAAAGCTGCGCAGAGCCGGGCGGCGGCGTGATATTCTATGAAGTTTTATATTGAAACCTTCGGCTGCACCGCCAACTTTGGAGACTCACAGCAGACGGCTGCCGCCCTGATCAGGCTGGGGCATGAGCCAGCTCCTCTGGAGCAGGCGGATGCCGTAATAGTCAATACCTGCGCCGTGACTGCCAGGACGGAGCGAAAGATCCTGAAAAGACTGCGGGAGCTGGAGGGTGATAGGCTGGTCATAGGCGGCTGCCTGGCCACAGCCCTGCCCGCGTCCCTGGTCGGCATTGGATGCAAAAAGCAATTGAGGCAGCTTGGCAGCCGGTCGGCAGCCGAAATTGCCGCCCTCTTTTGCACAGCCTCCTCAAGGCCGCACTCTATAATTCCTTCCAGCATCATGTTCCATAACAGAGACAGCACAGCCATCATAAACATCGCTGAAGGATGCAGCGGCAGTTGCACCTACTGCATTGTGCGCCGGGCGAGGGGCAGGCTGGCCAGCAAGAGTATGGAGGATGTGGTGGAGGAGGCCCGCTGCCTGGCCGGCATGGGCGTAGCCGAGATTCAGATCGCAGCACAGGATACTGCCTCCTATGGCGCCGATATCGGCAGCAGCCTGCCCCAGCTTCTGGATAGGCTGGCCGGCCTTCCAGGGGATTTCATGGTGCGGGTGGGCATGATGAATCCCGATTCTCTGATGCCTCACATCGATGAGATGATCCGGGTGCTGCAAAGCCCCAGGATCTTCAGGTTCCTGCACATCCCCCTCCAGTCCGGCTCAGATGATGTCCTCAAGAGAATGGGCAGGAGATATACGGCGCAGGACTTCATCAATATCGTCAAAATCCTTCGAGCATCTCTGCCAGATATCTCTATCAATACCGATGTGATCTGCGGCTTTCCCGGAGAGACGGATGAGGACTTCGGAGAGACAATGGATGCCGTCCGGCTGGTGCAGCCGGACAAGGTCAATGTGACCAGATTCTCCCCGCGGCCGGGCACGACTGCGGCGAGGCTGTATGATATGCCGGATAGAATCAAGAAGCAGAGATCAAGGGAGCTTACCCGGCTCTGGATTGAAATTGCTGCCGCCAGAAATAGCAGTTATGTGGGGCAGGTAATGGATGCCGTTGTGACAGAGTGGGGAAGAGGCGCGACGATGAAAGCCAGATCTGCAAATTATGTTGGCATTGTGATCTCAGGCGCGCCGGATACTGGAAGACTATGCCGGGTAAATATAGTGGAATCCAATCCATTCTATCTAAATGGCATTCTGCAATTATGATTCAATATGTGATATTTAAATTAAATTAGCTCAAAACATTTAAAATCGATGCTATGAAAATCGAAACTAGATTTTGATCATCTTAAATGAAGATAATGGAATTCGAATTCGATTGATTTAACTTAGAGTCAAAATGGCTTAGCCTAACCGGTATAGCATTTAAAGTTTACAGCATGATTATCACCATTACCTTTATTAACAATGAACATTATTGATTGTTATGATTTGCCTGACCATCCAAAGGTGATTTTAAGTATGCAACTTCAATGAGGACGGATAGAAATCGAGAAAAAGATGCTAAATATTTTGGATGATTGGGAAGATCATACAAAAGGGAGGTGTGTGAAAATATGGCTGAGGAAAAAGCATCAGAGCAGACTTCTGTTTTGCTGGAGGAAACGAGGATCTTCAATCCGCCGAAGGATTTGGTTGAGAACTCCAATGTCATGAAGTATATGAAGAAAAAAGGCTTCAAGACAGAGAAGGAACTGCGCGAGTGGTGCTCCAAGAACCTGGATGAGTTCTGGGGCGAGATGGGCAGAGAGTATGCGACATGGTTTGAGCCCTTTACAAAAGTACTGGACTGGAAGCCGCCCTATGCCAAGTGGTTCGTAGGAGGCAAGGTCAATGCCTGCTATAACTCAGTGGACAGGCACATGAAGACAGCGACAAAGGACAAGGTCGCCTACATAGCCATTGGAGAGCCCATCGGCGACACCAGGATGATAACCTATGCTGACCTGTACAGAGAGGTGAACAAACTGGCCAACGGCCTCAAGAGCCTGGGTGTAAAGAAGGGCGACAGGGTATCCATCTACATGCCCATGATACCAGAGCTGCCCATGGCCATGCTGGCATGCGCCAAGATCGGTGCCATTCACAGCGTGGTCTTCTCCGGCTTCAGCACCTCAGCCTATGCGGCCAGGGTACAGGATGGCGAGTCGATTGTATCAATCACAGTGGACGGATTCTGGAGGCGGGGCAAGGTCGTGCCCCTGAAAGAAAGCGCCGATGAGGCCCTCCAGACCTGCCCCACCGTCCAGCACCAGATCGTGTATAAGAGGTGCGGAAACAAGGTTGCCTGGAATCCCCGAGACGTCTGGTGGCATGAACTGGTAAAGGACCAGCCGGAAGAGTGCGAATGCGAGAAGCTGGATCCTGAGCACAGACTGTACATCCTCTACACCTCCGGAACGACGGGCAAGCCCAAAGGCATTGAGCATGCTCATGGCGGATACTGCGTGGGAACGCCTCAAACCCTGCACTGGGTATTCGACCTGAAGCCCACCGACGTATGGTGGTGCACGGCAGATATCGGATGGGTCACCGGCCACTCCTACATCGTCTATGCTCCGCTGATGCTCGGCGTTACCAGCGTAATCTATGAGGGCTCTCCTGATTTCCCCGACTTCTCCAGATGGTGGAAGATCGTGGAGGAGCACAGGGTGTCGGTCATTTACACTGCTCCCACCGCCATCAGGATGTTCATGAAAGCAGGGGCAGAGTGGTCGGACAGGTGCAACTTAAAGAGCCTCCGGCTGCTCGGAACTGTGGGCGAGCCCATCAATCCCGAAGCCTGGATGTGGTACAGAAAGCATATCGGCAGGGACGAGCTGCAGATCATGGACACCTGGTGGCAGACAGAGACCGGCACTTTCATCAACTCACCCCTGCCCATAACGCCGCTCAAGCCCGGGTCCTGCACCATGCCTCTGCCCGGATATAACGTCGAGGTCTGGGACGAGGCAGGAAAACAGGTGCCAACCGGCCAGGGCGGAAATCTGGTGATAACCACACCCTATCCAACCATGCTCAGAGACTTCTACAAAGACCCGGCCAGGTACATGAAGACCTACTGGGAGCATTACTGGAATGTGGCACCTGGAGCATACCTGGCAGGAGATAAGGGCAGAGTCGATGCCGACGGCTACTTCTGGGTACAGGGTCGCATTGATGATGTCATCAAAGTGGCTGGGCACAGGCTGGGCAACTCAGAGGTTGAGTCTGCGGCAGTCTCTCATCCCTCGGTGGCCGAAGCTGCCGTTATCGGCAAGCCCGACGCAGTCAAGGGCGAGGTGATAATCGTCTTTGCCATACTCAGGGGGGGAGTGACCCCCAGCGAGGAATTGAAGAAGGATCTGAAGGTTCATATCAGGAACACTCTAGGGCCCATCGCCATTCCTGAAGAGATTCACTTCGTCAACGACGTGCCCAAGACCAGGTCCGGCAAGATCATGCGCCGCGTGATAAGGGCCAGAGCAATGGGCCAGCCGGTGGGAGATACCTCCACCCTCATGAATCCTGAAGCAGTAGAAGGGATCCCGAAGATCGTCTGATCGGGATCTCAAACCTTTTTTTGCCTGCCCAGGGGCAGAGGGCACTGGTGCGCGGCAACCACTTCACTTTAGGGCAGGCTGAGAACCAGATACTCATATTTAACCAGATCCTCGATGAACTGCCCGATGATCTCATACCGGGCTATTCTCGAAGAGCCTAGGTGGAGGACAAAGGAGACCTCTCCGTGAATCACAGGTTCTATGAAATCGAGGTAATGACCTCTCTTGACGGTATAGCCAAGAGTTGAGGCTACTCTTTCAAGATCCGAGAAGCGGATGGTATATTCGTCATGTCCGTGCAGCCTGATTCGTTCCGGATTGCCCGTTGCCGCGATCTGCATCAGGCCCTGCCATTCTTCAGGCACTGTGGCCTCACAGCTATGCTCGCTAACATAGATGTAGGGGACGCGAGCGCAGCAGAGCTTCTCTATAGCCTGAATTGCCCCCAGGTTAACGGCGAAGAGATCCGAGCTGGGAGGCGAGATCCGGTATGATCCATAAATGCGCATTATCTCTCCGAGGATCGGGTCGCTCAATAGAGAGCCTTCTTGAAAGGCATCGATGAGGGAGTCTCTGGAAATATCGCATGCAGTGGGAAAATCACCGATGACCTCATTGAGTATTGCCAGGTCTGTGAAGGATAGGATGCAGTCCTTCATATTCAGCTTCAGGAAATCTGCCTGGAGGAATTTCACGGCATACCCGGCCAGGGTTTGCCGCTGCTGGGAAAGGAGGAATGGGGACAGATCGATCATCGCTGCCTGGAGCATGCCGTCCCTTCTCAAGAAATCCCTCATCAGGTAGCCGTAGCCTCCGCCGATCTCAGCAATGCGGCGGACTTTATACATGGGGATGACAGTGTCAAGGAAGTCATAGAGGAGGTTTCCGAACGACTCGTCCTTCAAGAGAACGTCCCTGCAAGGGCTTTTGGGATTTTCGAGCATTATGGATAGCGTGACCTCCCAGCAAAGCGAATCCAGCATGCATCTGTGATAGTCGTCCGTTGTGCTGAGGAAATGCCCTTTCATTGAATTTTAAGGGGCATGCATCATATTTATCTTTATAGAGAGCACCCCCACAATGAAAGATTTTGCGGTAAATTTACTTCTGCAAAGGTATTGATATAAATATATAATATCATGTCATTACAACAATCTCGTGCAAGTAAAGCAAATGTATTATTAATAATGATCATTTTAAATCATTAAGTTATGATCTCGCGATAACTTTATTAATGAAAGATTACGATAATCATCAATCATCACAGTGTTTCCCGGACCTCTCTGAGCCTATTCAGGGCGATCTCTAATAGCATGATGGAAGATTAGGCGGAGGCAGGTTTCTGTAGGCAGAGGATTCTTCCTCGACCATTTTCTAGAGTCAGGAAACACAGTGGCGACCAGAAAAAAAGGAGGTTAAAAATTGGCTGACCAGAAAGCAACAGCAAAGACATCGGTCTTGCTAGAAGAGACAAGGATATTCGAGGCAC
>CAYQKI010000027.1:0-20529 GCA_964418105.1 uncultured Methanotrichaceae archaeon
AGCCGCACCCTGTTCTGGCAGTAGGAGCAGACCGTCTCCAGCCACCCCGCCCCGGCCAAAGCCTCGTCCACCTCCTCCTGAGGCGTGAGGTACTGGGTCATCTCTTCGCCGCATTTGGGGCAGGCCACCTTGAGCCACTCCAGCCGGGTCAGCTCCCGCAGGGCCCTGATCAGCCGGCCGGCGGCATCGGCAAATCCGCCCGGGGAGAAGATGATGGGCCGCAGGTGCTCAATGAGAAGGGGCGGCTTTACGCCCTCCTCCAGCAGGGGGATGATGAGAAGGTCCAGGCCGCAGGCGAGGCCGACCTCCTGGCAGACCTGAGGCGAGGCGGCCCCCTTCTCCGTGAGCAGAGCTATCATACAGTTGCTGTTTCTCAGCCCAAATGAGACCCTCCCGGCCAGAGAGAGGGCAGGCGAGAGATTGTAGAGGGCGGCGTAGCTCTCCAGCCCCACCCGCCATAGGGCTCGCGAGAGCTCTATAGCCAGTTCTTCGTCTTGCCGGCAGTGGGAGATATAGACCTGAGAGATCATCATAGTGTAATTGGCACGCCACCCTAAAAAGCCTGACCGTTGCGGGCAAATAGTTAACAATCTCAATGGCATAGCTTTAAGTGACTTAAGCCCGTCATACTCCTGCGATAGTCCCATGCCTACTGGAGTGTACGTCTGTCACTGCGGCCTGAACATCGCCGGCGTCCTGAATGTTGCGGAGCTGACAAGCTTTGCTGAAAAGCTTCCCGATGTGGCCGTAGCCCGCGATCTGCAGTTCTCCTGCTCCGACATCGGCCAGGAGCAGATCCAGAAGGATATCGCCGAGTTCAATCTGGATCGTGTGGTGGTGGCCGCCTGCTCGCCCCGCCTGCACGAGCCCACCTTCCGCCGGGCCATCAGCAAGGCGGGACTCAATCCCTACATGCTGGAGATGGCCAACATCAGAGAGCAGTGCTCCTGGGTGCACATGGACCAGCCGGCCATGGCCACGGAGAAGGCCAAGGACCTCATCCGAATGGGCGTGGCCAAGGCGGCGCTGCTGGAGCCGCTGGAGCCGGAGAGCATACCCGTAAGCCGGGATGTGCTGGTCATAGGCGGGGGCGTAGCCGGCATTGCCGCGGCCCTGGACCTGGCCGATGCCGGGCTGCATGTATTTTTGGTCGAGCGCCGACCCACCATCGGCGGCTACATGGCTCTGCTCACCGATGTCTTCCCGACGAACGACTGCTCCATCTGTGTACTGGGGCCGAAGATGTCCGAAGTCTACAACCACCCCGGCATAACCCTCATGACCTACTCCGAGGTGCTGGGTGTGGAGGGCAGCGTGGGCAACTTCACAGTCACGGGGGTGCGACGGGCCCGATATGTGGACGAGAAGCTTTGCAAGGGCTGCATAAACGAATGCGCCAGTGTCTGCCCGGTGGATGTCCCCAGCGAATACGACTTCGGAATAGGCAAGAGAAAGGCCATTTACGTACCCTATCCTCAGGCGGTGCCCCTGGCGGCCTGCATCGACCCCCAGGCCTGCATAGGCTGCGCCCGTTGCGAACAGGCCTGCCCGGCCCAGGCGGTCAAGCTTGATCAAGAGCCTCAGGACTTCAAGATTAACGTGGGGGCCATAATCGTGGCCACCGGCTGGCAGCCCTTCGATGCTTCTCGAAAGGAGGAGTATGGCTTTGGCAGGTACAGGGATGTGATCACCACATTGCAACTGGAGAGGATGCTCAACGCCTCCGGCCCGACCAAGGGCGAGGTGGTCTCTCCCAGTACAGGCAATATCGCTTCATCCATCGCCTTCCTGCAATGCGTCGGCTCCCGGGATGCGACAGTCGGGAACTGCTATTGCTCTCGAGTCTGCTGCATGGCCTCCCTCAAGAACGCCCAACTGGTCAAGGAGAAGTACCCGGAAACTGAGGTCACCATCTATTACATAGACATCCGGGCCTGCGGCGAGGGCTACGAGGAGTTCTACATCCGGGCGCAGAAGCTGGGCATCAACTTCGTGAGATCTCGCGTCTCCCGCATCGAAGAGGTGGATGGGCAGATATTCCTGATCTTCGAGGACACTCAAAGCGCTGAGGTGCGGCGGGTCAGGCACGACCTGGCGGTGCTATCCGTGGGCCTGGAGCCGGACAGCCGGGCGGATGTGGTCGGCAATCTGCTGGGCCTATCCCGCCGGCCGGACAGGTTCTTTGAGATCGCCCACCCCAAGATGAGGCCGGTGGAGGCCCATATCGACGGTGTCTTCATAGCCGGCTGCGCCTCCGGCCCCAAGGAGATCCCCATATCCATCGCCCAGGGAAGTGCGGCTGCCGCGAAAGCTGTCAAGCTGCTCCATAAGGGCTTCCTTGAGCTGGAGCCGACATCCGCCTATGTGGATCCGGACAAGTGCATCAAGTGCAAGCTGTGCGTCGACCTCTGCCCCAAGAAGGCCATATCGGTTAAGAGCCCGGCCTATGTGGATGAGGCAGCCTGCAAGGGCTGCGGCTCCTGTGCCGCCGCCTGCCCGGCTGACGCCATAGACATGCGCTTCTTCTCCGACCAGCAAATCCTGGCCCAGGTGAGGGCGGCCACAGAGGTGAAGAGGGAGGCGCCCCTCATTGTGGCCTTCCTCTGCAACTGGTGCAGCTACGGCGCTGCCGACCTGGCCGGGACATCCCGCATCCAGTATCCCACCAATGCCCGAAACATCCGGGTGATGTGCTCGGCCAGGGTGGATCCAAGCTTCGTCCTGGAGGCCCTGCGGCGAGGCGCGGACGGAGTTCTCATCGCCGGCTGCCGCATAGGCGAGTGCCACTACCGGGACGGCAACTACCAGGCACTGCAGAGGGTCAATGTGCTCAAAGGCGTCCTGGAGAAGGTTGGCCTGAACCCGGGCAGAGTGAAGATCGTCTGGTGCGCCGCCAGCGAGGGAGAGATCTACGCCAAAGACATCAGGGACTTCATAGCCGAGCTTAAGGCCATGGGGCCCATCGGCACCGAGCTGGCGGGACGTACCGCCCCGGCCGCAAAGGAGGCCTGACGGCCATGATGGAGATAGAAAAGGAGATGGACGTGCAGGACAGCCATATCCTGGCCAGGCAGAGGACCAAAGAGAGAGAGATACTCCTCGATTATGATTACAAGAAGTGCGCTGGCTGCTCAATCTGTGTGGCTCTCTGCCCCAAGAAGGCTCTGCAGGAGGGGCCGCTCCAGGAGATCGCCAAGGGACTGGATGCGCCTCCCGTGCTTATCGACCTCGATGCCTGCGCCTTCTGCGGCATGTGCGTCAACTTCTGCCCCACCAAGGCCTTCCGCATGACGGTTGCGGAGATTGCTGCAAAAGAAAATAAGGAGGCAGTTCATGCCTCAGATGCGGAGGCTCAGGCATGACCGCAACTGAGGAAGGCGCGGCTGAGGTAAAGAGTGGGCCGGTCGACTTCGCCAGCCTGGAGAAGTACCCCCGGCTGCTGGCAGAGGCCCATCCCAATGAAAAGTGCCTGCCCTGCCTGCTCTGCCAGCCGGTCTGCCCCAGCCAGGCCATTAAGGTCAAATTCAACAAAACCCGGGAGGACTATGGCCCCCTGCGCACGGGAGGCAAAGGCAAGATCGCAGTCGATCCCGAAAAATGCAATCTCTGCGGCCGGTGCGCCCCGTTCTGCAAGGCCTTTTTACTGGTGGACAGGACGGAGAGGGAGAAAGAGCCCCGCAATCTGGTTCCCTACGAGCAACTGCTGGTGGACGAGGAGCTGTGCGACTATTGCGGCCTGTGCGTCGCCATCTGCCCTGAAGAGGCAATTCATGTAGAGGGCGAGCCCCTGGATGTGCCGGAGGGAGAAAAGGAGTTCAAAGGGGAGATCGAGGTCGACCAGGAGCTATGCATTGGCTGCGGCCGCTGTGCCCTGGTCTGCCCATATCAGGCCATGGACGTCAAAAAGCCCTTCGAAGGCGAGATCAATCTCATCGAAAAGAACCTGGTGCGCTGCGATCCCCTGGGTTGCCAGGCCTGCTTCAACGTCTGCCCTGCCAAATGCTGGTATGTCGACGAGCGGGGAAAAGCCGCGCCTGTCCTGGATCAGTGCATCTTCTGCGGAGCCTGCGAAAAGGCCTGCCCGGTATCGGCCATCGATGTGCAGCGCTCGGCTGTCCGGCACACCGAAGTCAAAGAGACCCCCTGGGCGGAGGAGTGGAAGCAGGCCATATCCGCCATCAAGACCGGCCAGCGCCCCCGTCCCGATGTCAGCGGGGCAGTCTCTCCACCGGACATAGAGAGGCCGCCCCTGCCTGCTCCGGAGAAGCTGGTGGTCGACCCGGAGCTTCTGGCCCAGGTGGATGAGGCCCTCTCGCCTCTGCTGCCCCTGCTCAAGAAGCCCAAAGTTCGGCAGATCCTGGAGAGAGAGCCGGTGGATGTGGCCGTGGCCAGGATTGCAGAGAGGCTCGCTGCAGAAGCTGGGAAGAAGAAGATGGCGAAATCGTCTCAGGCCGCTGAGGCAGTGGAAACTGAGGCTGATCAGGCAAATAAGGCAAGGGAGGCGAGCTGATGACGGCGATATTGGACGATTTTAAGGCAGAGGTCTGCCGCCTGGCAGGAGCGGAGTTTTTAACCTGCATTCAGTGCGGCACCTGCTCGGCGAGCTGCCCAACGGCGCATCTCATGGACCCCAGCATCAGGGGTCTGATCAAGCTGTGCCTGGAGGGAAAGAGAGAACAGGCCATCGACAACGACACCCTGTGGCTATGCACCTCCTGCCTGCTCTGCACTGTGCGCTGCCCGCGCGCCATCCGCCCCAAGGCCGTCGTCTCCGCCCTCAAGGACATTGCCGAGAGAGAGGGCATCAAGATCAGAGACGCCACATATGAACGGCTCTTCCTCAAACAGATAGAGGACTTCGGGCGGATCGCCGAGCTATCTCTGACCGGCGAGTTCCTGCTGGCCTATCCCCAGGGCATGGTCCAGTCCATGCAGATGGGCCTGGAGCTGCTCTCCAAAGGCAAGATCGGCCTGGAGGCGGATAGAATACAGGGACGGGACGAAGTCAAGAGGATCATTGAGGAGCTGAGGTGACCAAATGAAGCTGGCATACTATCCGGGCTGTGTCTCCAGGTCCACGGGCAAAGAGATGGACGCCTCAACCAGAGCCGTCTGCGCGGCTCTGTCCATTGAGCTCGATGAGCTGGAGGACTGGAACTGCTGCGGGGCGACGCATGTCTCCAATGAGCCGGTGGCCACGGGCCTTTCTGCCCGAAATATGGCCATGACGGGCCTGCCCATCATGACCGCCTGCTCCATATGCTATAGCAATTTAAGGTCGGCAGTTGAGCGGCTGAAAGATCCGGAGACGCTGGACAAAGTCAACTCCGTCCTTGATAAAAAGTACAGCGGGGCCTCCATCCGCCATGCCCTGGAGGTCATTTTGGAGGCAATGGAGGAGAAGGACGAGCGGATCGTCCTGCCCCTGCGTGGGCTGAAGGTCGCCCCCTACTACGGCTGCCTGCTCACCCGCCCCCGGGGCGTGGACAGCCCGGAGTGGCCTACAATGATCGACAAGCTCATCATAAGGCTTTCTGCCGAGCCGGTGGACTTCAGGCTCAAGACCCTCTGCTGCGGTGGACCCATCTTCATGCCCCGCCAGGAGGCGGCGGAGGATATCGCCTTTAAGATCCTGTCCGAAGCGAAGAAAGCGGGAGCAGAGGTGATAGTGACCGTCTGCCCGCTCTGCCATATCATGCTGGATGCCAAGCAGAAGGCTCTGGAGCAGAAGCGCGGCCAGGCGATAGGCATTCCCGTGCTTTATGTGACCCAACTGGCGGGCATTGCTCTGGGCCTGGGCCCGGAGGAGCTGGGGCTGTTCATGAATTCGGTGTCTCCGATGGCTGTGGTGGAGAGGGCATACCAGCGGATGGAGTAGAGTGCCTCAGAGATTCCCGGCCTCGCTCAGAGAGCTTCCGCTCTTGACCTGGATGACCAGGTCCACATCGCTCTTTCCCAGAACAAACTCACCCCGCGCCGCACTTCCAAAGAGCAGTATGAAGTCGATCTCATCTGCTAACTCTTCCAGGAAGGCTTCCGCCTTCTGCTGATCAGATGGATTTGAGCCGGAAAAGCCTCATTTCCTCCTCACGGCAAGAGATAAATGCGTTATATTGCCTTTAATAGTTTATCATGTATTTTTTTAGCAGATGTCATGCTCAATAATTGGATGGGGAATGTGGTCCAAAAGATAAAAAATTTAAAATAAGACAACCGAAAGAGTTATCATTGAAGCATCCACATAATTAGGATGACGCCATGATAAATTAATCCATCATGAACCGGCATGAAGTCAATAATTACAATTATAGGAGAGAGTAAAGAGATGAGAAGCTTTAAAATCGTTCCTGAACATTTGATAAGAATCAAATTATAGCCAACACACATTAAACAGCGAAAGCCAATACCGGGAAAAAGTGAAGATAATGAAGCCAATTCAAATAAAAATTTGCCGGAAGAAGACCCTGTTTCTGATAGCGGTCATGACTGTGGCAGGACTGTGCATCATGGAAGCGGCCTGTGAGAGTACGGGCAATCAACGGACGCAATGCGATCTTGTGGGGAGCATACAGGATGCGCCAGAGACAACGCGCCTTGCATCCGGCGGTGCACTTCCTGCCGGATGCGAGCATCAGGACGCGCCCGTTTATATCACCCCCAACGGCAAATCAAAGGCTGTTGCCGATTACTTCCAGCCGGCCCGGAGCAGGTCAAATGTGATAAAATCCGAGCCAGTAAACTGCACTGAGGATTCGCTCGGCATCTGCAAAGCCCGTGAAATGAACCTCTCCGGAGAGGGTGTGAGCATAGCCCTGATCGACTCAGAATTTTATATGGACCGGCTGGCGGAGAGGGAGATGCCCAGGAAGCTGATCAAATTATACAACGCCAGCTATTCGCGGGCCGAACGGCATGGAACAGCGTGCGCTGAATTGATTGCTGATGTAGCGCCCAATGTGACACTATATCTCTTCGGCCTGGAAGGAGCTGCGTCGGAGGAAGATTTTTTGGAAGCAATCGAAGAGATCTCAAAGCTCGACAGGAAGATCGATATTGTCTCCTGTTCATCTGACTTCGACGTGGGTCTCTTCGATGGAGAGGATGAAATCTGCAAAGCAATATCAAATCTGACTGCCCGCGGCACCATCTGGATCAACTCCGCAGGCAGTGGCGGCCAGTCCCACTGGAGCGGCCAGTTTCAGGATGCAGATGAGGACGACTTCAATGAATTTGCCGTGGACGATGAAACCATCGAATTTGCGGCGGAGAGAGGAGACCTGATCACCGCCACACTGAGCTGGAATGACTCCAGCTCCAGGGCAGTCAATGACTTCGACCTTTACATAATCGCTCCAGACGGATCATCTGCCGTCTCCAGATACGATCAGAAGGGCATATACGGACAGAGGCCGGTAGAGTTCGCCTGGAAGGTGGCCAACGTCAATGGAAATTATAGCATAAAAATCAAAAAATATAAATCATCCGGCTCCAATGTGACATTTCAGCTCTTGACATCCCACGACCTCGGCGAGCATAATGTAGAGAGCAGCAGCCTGGCCATAATTGCCAGTTGCCCGGATGTGATCGCAGTGGGTGCGGTGGACTGGGCGACAATGCAGATCGAGAGCTTCAGCCCGAGGGGGCCCACAATCGACGGCAGAATCAAGCCGGACCTGGTCGCACCGACCAACGTAACCACCTCCTCCTATCTGCCAGATATGTTCAACGGAACATCCTCCTCAGCGCCCTATGTTGCAGCAATGATGGCTCTGGTCATGGAAAAATACGGCAAGTCCGGCATGACTGCCCGGGATATGCTGCAACTGCTGCTCGACAATGCCCTGGACCTGGGCCCGCCCGGAGTGGACAACACCTACGGCTATGGACTGGCAAATGTGAAATTCTTGACTAAATTGTGAAGTGATGGCAATGGATAGAATATGGAGATTTTGCATACTGGCATCGATCCTGGCAGCAATGATTCTGCCGGGGCCTGCCAATTCAGAGGTATATAACAGCCTCAAGTACGGCTTTTCTGTGGAATATCCGGATGGCTTGGATCTCGTTGCCCAGATCTCAGCATCTGAAACGGGAATGGATAGCCCTCTGGCCGTGAAATTCTTTTTTCCCGGTTCCACTGTATGTATAGGTGCATATGAGAATCCTGATATATCACTGGAGGATTTTGCTTACAATATAAAATCCAAATATGAAGATATCGAGGATAGCAACTATACTGTTGTCAAGATCGGAGATATGAATATTGGAGGAGCCAGTGCCGTATCAATGGAAGGGATACTGGAATATGCACAATCCGAAGAAAAGACAAAGATAAGAGACGTATTGATATCAAGCGAAGACACACTCTATCAAATCTCCTGCCGATCAGGGATTACCGATTTTAACCGGGAGAACCGGACTCATTTCACCGATTTGATAAACTCCTTCCAGATGCAGGCCATCAATGACACCGAAGAGGATGGACTGCCGGGATTTCCTAAAAAGATGATCAGAGCTGACAGCATATGGTCCTCCCCCGCCCTGGCTGACCTGGATGGCGATGGCAAGAAGGAGATAATATTCGGAGCCAATGACGGACAGCTTCACGCCCTGAACTCAAACGGCAGGGAGATCGCCGGCTTTCCGGTACAGGCAGGCGACTATATCCGGTCTTCTCCAGCGGTGGCCGATATCGACGGAGACGGTGACCTGGAGATCGCCGTCGGCTGCGATGACTCCAATATGTATGTCTTTGAAAGCAATGGAACTGTTGCCGCAGGATTTCCCGGGGAGACAGACGGGGGAATATACTCATCCCCTGCAATTGCAGACCTTGATGGAGACAAAGAGATGGAGATCATTGCCGGGTCGTATGACCGCGGCATATATGCCTGGCACAGCGATGGATCAAAGGTTTGCGGATATCCGGTAATAACCTACGGGGATATCTGGTCGTCACCAGCAATCTCCGATCTGAATGCAGACGGCAAGCCGGATGTTGTGATCGGAGCCAGAAAGCAGTGCAACAACCTCATAGAGTGTTTATTTGCCACCCTGTACACCGAAGGAAAGATCTTCGGACTTGATTATGCGGGCAGCAGCCTGGAGGGATTTCCCATAGAGTTCCCAGAGGAGATCGGATACTCTTCGCCGATCACATGCGACATCGATGGGGACGGAGAGATTGAGATTATATTTGCATCCACTCACAGCCTCCATGTGATGAAGGCATCAACTGCAGAGGACATAAAGGGCTTCCCGGCCAAGGTGGGTGACGCCAGCCGAAATGTGGGTGCAGTCATGCAGGACAGCTTCATCGCCGTCAGCGATCTGGATCGAGACGGCAGGTATGAGATCGTCTCCGGGGCAACCGACGGTAGGCTGTACGTCTGGAGAAGTGACGGCTCGAATATGCCCGGATTTCCCGTACAGACCGGAGGCAATCTGCGCCATGTGACCATCGGCGACATAAATGGCGACGGCAAACAGGAGATACTGGGAGGGTCCAGCGATAACCGGGTCCATGCTTACTCTCTGGATGCAAAGGAGCTGCCAGGCTTCCCCAAGGTAACCCTCGATGAGATCCAGACCGCCCCCACCCTGGGAGATCTGGAAGGCGACGGCTCTCTGGAGCTGATCGCAGGATCAAACGACGGCAGCATGTACGTATGGCCTCTCTCCAGTAGCTATGGGGAGCTGGACTGGCCTATGGTCCGGCGCAATTTGCAGCATACGGCTATGGTATAGGATGATCCATAGAGAAAAAGATGAGAGGGTATGCCTCCGACCGGCAAGGCCGCCCTCCCCCGCGCTCTCCTGGCGGGCGGCTTTAGCCAATATTTTTCAAATGCCACCGAAGAGATCTGCTTTTCCTGCGCTCCTGCCCTTCAGGCCCTCCGCCCTGACCGCCGCCTGCATGGCCTTGCTGTAAAATCGCTCCGCATACTCCTTGGCCATTCTCCGGGCGCTGAACTGATGTCCTGTCACCTTGATGGTCTGCTTCATCGTATTCACCCAGCCCCGCGAGAGACCATCCTCATCAGCGTCGTAGTAGAGGGGCACGATCTTGGTCTCCAGCAGATCGTATATGGCCGCAGCATCTCTTGCGTCTCTGTCCGGGCCCTCTGAGCCCTGCACCGCCCAGCCGTTCTTGCCGTTGTAGCCCTCGATCCACCAGCCGTCCAGTATGGAGAGCTGGGGCACCCCGTTGAGGGTAGCCTTCATGCCGGATGTTCCGCTGGCCTCCATGGGCGGCAGGGGGTTGTTGACCCAGACATCGACCCCGTGCACCAGATACTGAGCCAGCAGCTCATCGTAGTCCTCCACATAGGCGATACGCCCTCCGAACGACTGGTCACGAGCGGCATTGAAGACCTGCTGGAGGAGCAGCTTGCTCTGCTGGTCGTCCTGATGGGCCTTTCCGGCGAATATGATCTGCACCGGCCTCCAGGGGTCGTTTACAATTTTGGCCAGCCTTGCCATGTCCTGGAGGAGGAGAGTGGGCCGCTTGTAGGAGGCAAAGCGGCGGGCAAAGCCCAGGGTGAGAGCAGCCGATTCGAGAAGCACCCCCGAGGCCATGACGTTATTGGGATCTGAGCCGGATTTGCGCCATTTGTTCCTGGCCCGCTCTCTTATTTTGGAGATCAGCATCTCCTTCATGATCATGTGGTGCTCCCATAACACCGAGTCCGGCATCTCGTCTATCAGCTCCCAGGTGGCGGGATGGTCATGCTCCTCCAGCCACGTCCTGCCCAGGTAGCGGTTGAATATCACATCGCCGAGCCTGCGGTCGATCCAGGATGGCACATGCACTCCGTTTGTTATGTGCTCAATGGGAACTTTATCGACGGAAAGCTCCGGCCACAGTTGCTGCCACATGCTGCGGCTGACCTCGCCGTGCTTTTTGCTGACGGCATTTCGAAAGGCTGAGCAGCGCAGGGCAAAGGCGGTCATGTTGAAGCCCTCCGGCCTGGCCGGATTGGTTCCCAGCCGGAAGAGCTCATCCCTTGTCAGGTCCAGGGTGGGAAGGTAGGTGCCGAAGTACTTGTCCATCAGTTGATAGGAGAAGACGTCATGGCCAGCCGGGACTGGGGTGTGGGTGGTAAAGACTGTGGTGTTCCTGACCTCTTCGAAGGCGTCCCGGTAGCTCATCCCCGCCGCCAGACGCTCACGGATACGCTCCAGAACAGCAAAGGCGGGGTGGCCCTCGTTGCAGTGCAGGACAGAGTACTCTATGCCCAGAGCCCTCAATACGCACACACCTCCTATGCCCAGGACGATCTCCTGGCGCAGGCGCTGCTCCAGGTCGCCGGTGTAGAGGCGGTCGGATATGATGCGATTCCATGGGTCGTTGGCCTCGCTGGTGGTATCGATCAGATAGAGGCCGGTCTTGCCCACATTCACCGCCCAGACCTCCAGATAGACGGGCGGGTCCATGACCGGCACTTTAACAGTGAGCGGCTCGCCGCTCTTATCCATGATCTTTCGGATGGGGGCATTCTCCCGGTCCAAAAGCTCGCATGCCCCCACCTGCCAGCCATCCGGGGAGATCATCTGGCGCAGGTATCCCTGAGGGTACATGAAGCCAACTCCAATCAGGGGCACACCGAGATCGCTGCACTCCTTGAGGAAGTCGCCTGCTAAAAAGCCCAGGCCTCCGGCATAAAAGGGCAGAGCATGGTGCAGGCCGTACTCCGCCGAGAAGTAGGCGATCTTGGATCTCTCCCTTCCTGAGGAACTGCTGCAATACCAGCCCAGTGATGGGTCCATGTAGCTTTCAAAGCGAGCCATCACCGCCTCGTAATGCCTCATGAAATGGGGATCGGAGCAGGCGGCTTTCAGGGAACCCTCATCCAGGCGGTTGAGCATCTTCACAGGGTTGTGGTTGCTCAGATACCATCCCTGGCGGCTGAGCAGCTTGAAGAGGGCCCGGCCCTCCGGGTGCCAGCTCCACCAGAGGTTGTAGGCCAGCTCTCGCAGTCCTGATATCTCTTCCGGCAGATGGGGAAACTTGTCCTTGATTCCTAGCATGAATATGTCAGCTCCAGTGGTAATAATAGCAGAACTCTTCTCAGATATAGGCTTGTGCCGATTGCCGGATGAGCCTCCAATCCAATGAGACGCTGGCCTGGCAAAATCATTAATAGAATACGGTTGACAGTTTATTCCTGTGCCGAAAAGAGTAGAGCTCCGCCGCACATTGGGCCTCTTTGAGGTCACCATATCCGGCATAGGTATCATCCTTGGGGCCGGAATCTATGCCCTCATCGGCCAGGCGGCGGGCCTCGCCGGAAACGCCGTATGGATATCCTTTCTGCTCTCGGCCGTCGTAGCCGTCTTCACCGGCCTGTCCTATGCGGAATTGGCCTCCATGTTTCCCAGAGCCAGCGCCGAGTACGAGTACACCTCTCAGGCCTTCGGACGCTTCGCGGCGTTCATCATCGGATGGCTGATCATATTCTCCGGCGTGATCGGAGCGGCTACCGTAGCCCTAGGCTTCGGCGGATACCTCCGCGCCCTGACCGGCACACCCCTGCTGCCTGCCGCCCTGCTGCTGCTGGCCTTCCTGTCCGCCGTGGTACTTTTGGGAATCAAGCAGTCCGCCCGGCTGGCCATAGTCTTCACAGCCATCGAGGCATCGGGCCTGGTGCTGGTGATGCTCATTGGCCTGCCCTACCTGGGCCGGGCCGACTACTTCGAGATGTCGCCGCTGGGCCTTCCCGGCATATTCCAGGCTTCGGCTCTGATATTCTTCGCCTTCCTCGGCTTTGAGGAGATGGTCAAGCTCTCCGAGGAGGCGAAGGATCCGGAGAAGAACATTCCCAAAGCCCTCATACTGGCCATATCAGGGAGCATTGTCGTCTACATCATGGTGGCGCTCTCTGCAGTGAGCGTTCTCGGCTGGGAGGCTCTCAGCCGCTCCTCGGCTCCGTTCGCTGATATAGCCTACTCGGCCCTCGGCCAGGAGGCGTCGGTGGTCCTGTCGGTCATGGCCCTCTTTGCCACGGCCAATACCGTCCTGCTCATGCTGGTCGCATCCTCCCGCATCATCTACGGCATGGCCAGGTCAGGCTGCCTGCCCCGAATCTTCGCATCGGTGCATCCTCAGAGACAGACGCCCTGGATGGCCTCTCTGCTCTCCATGACCCTCTCCATGGCCTTTGTCTTCCTGGGAGACATCGCCCTGGTGGCCAATATCAACAACTTCACAGTCTTTGTGACATTCATTGTCATCAATGCCGTCCTCATCTGGCTGAGGTACAAAAAGCCCCAGGTGAGCAGGCCCTTCCGGGTGCCCGTCTCCCTGGGCAGGCTGGCTCTGCTGCCGCTGCTCGGCATCCTGCTCAACGCCTTCATGCTGTCCCAGCTCGACTGGCAGGTGGTGGCCATCGGCCTCGCGCTGACTGCTTCGGGAGCCGCGGCAGCGGTAGCAAACCGGCGGTGGCGGGCGAGGCGGGGGTGTCAGTATAACGATTAAGATAGAGGTAGCCTAGGACTTGCAGATCCAGAAGAACATAGATCATCACACTTCCTTCTACGACAGCTCATCCTTCAGCCCCTTGACGAAGTGGCCGTAGGTGATTGCCCCCAGCGTCAATGGCCTGATCTCCTCTTTGAGCCTCTCCAGCCCGGCAGCCAGTCCGGCTCCACCCTGGGCAGTGAGCTGGATGGCTTTTCCGTAGGCTTCAGCCATGCGACGAGCGTACTCTTCCGTCCGGCCCCGCGCGTCCACTGCGATCCCGTCCAGCCCCGCAGAGCAGATCTGCGGCATCATGTCGATCAGGCAGGTCTCGGCGGAGTTGTAGATATGCGTCCTGCCCACCTCATCCAGGCGCAGAGGAAAGACGCGCCTCATGTCCTGCAATCCCCAAAATAGCCGGGGGTCATAGCCTCCTTTGGCCAGGCAGGGGATGCAGTCTTCGGCCACCATGACCTCCAAATTGCCCTGCGCAACCAGCTCCAGGGCCTGGCCTCTCCTCCCGGCAGCTACGAGGCCCTCGATCTGCCGGACAGACAGCTCCGGGGAGAGCGTCATCCTCTCCAGGGGCGGCGAAAGAGCCTCCACCGCCAGGTGGTTGCTGATGTTCAGCCCGGCCCCGCCCAGCAGGCGCAATCCTGGCCGGGATTCTTGCAGGGCCTGCAAAGCACCCACATTCTCAACCATCACCCCATCGATCTTCATACCATCCAGGATGGCGAGGGCCGCTGCAAAGAAGCTGTCTTCTGCGATCTTGGGCCACTTCCAGAACAGCTCCGCCTCGCAGCAGATCTGCCTGGCAGCGGCCAAAAGCTCCCCCGCCTTCGCCATCCGGGCCGTCCAGCCCACTTCGTCCCTCTGCCAGAGGGCGGGCTCAAAGTAGATCCTGCTGCAGCCTGCCGATACTGCTCCCCGCACCGCCTCCGGGCAGTCGGCATAGACGGCCAGAGAGGGTGCTCCCTGCGGACCGGCCACGGCAGCATTTGCAGACGCATAAGATGGGCCAGGATGAAGATTCGTGCTGGAGGTCGCATCCCCTTCCTGAGAAAGAAGCTTCTCCACAGCCAGCCGTCCTCTCTGCACATCCACCTTCGCCGGGCGGGCTCTCTGCAATAGGGCCCCCTCCACCTCATCCAGTAGATTGCGGCGCAGTTGATTGAGGGCCCCCAGGGGGGCGAAGAGGTCTTCAGCGTAGTCCATCTCCACCTTCTGTACCACAAAGGGCGTGCCTCCCGTGCGCCGCAACTGCGACTCTATCTGCTGCCTGCTGGTGGGCCTGCTCCTCGCCTTCTCCATGATGAAATCGGCTTTTATCGCCACCATCCGCCCGTCCCTGAGCCGGGCCGAGGCCACGGGCCGTCCGTCCTGCCAGGTGAGTGTGACGTCAATGTCGATTGCCCCTCGCTCCCTGGCCATGATCTGCTGAGCCTTCTTGGCGAGAGAAGAGCTGCCGGTCAGGTATACCCGCGCTCCCGGCCGGACCCTCTCCGGGATCTTCAGCCGCAGTAGGCCCCCCCTCTCCGGGACGCTCTGCACCACCAGCCCCACCTCCTGGCCGGGAGCCAGGAATACCAGTCCGTCGCCCTTCTCCAGCACCATCCCTCCGCAGAGCCGCACCGCCGCCTCTCCTCTCTGGCTATCGTAGGAGGCCACGCTTCCTATGAGCAGGCCACGATTGTCCGACATCTCCCGGCCCATGACTTCTCTGGCTCCCAGCAGGTGCCCCTCAGTGAAGTCCCGGTTGAAAGCCAGAGCCAGGTCCCTCTCGTCCTCCGGGGATGGCGTCCAGCGGCCGCTGGCGATGCCGTCCAGCGCCCGGCGGTAGACGGAGACGACTGTGGCCACATACTCAGGAGACTTCATCCTCCCCTCGATCTTCAGGGAGCAGACCGGCGAGCGGACGATCTCCGGCAGGCGCCTGTAGGTGCACAGGTCGCGGGCCGAGAGGAGAAATCGCTGCACCAGCGGCTGGGCGGCGAGGCCTGCCGGCCGGCCCAATTCGTCCCTCTCGCCTTTGAGCAGAACATAGGGCTTTCTGCAGGGCTGGGCGCACATGCCCCGGTTGCCGCTTCTCCCACCGATGGCCGAGGAGAGAAGGCACTGCCCGGAATAGGAGTAGCAGAGGGCTCCATGCACAAAGACCTCAATTCCTATCTTCGGCGATGCCCATAGCCGCTGCATGTCCTTGATCTCCGCCAAAGAGACCTCCCTGGATAGCACCGCTCTGGAAAATCCAGCCCTCTCCGCCCAGAGCAGCCCAAAACGGTTGTGAATGGTCACCTGGGTGGAGGCATGCCTCTGCAGTCCAGGCAGGGCCTGAGCCGCCAGGAGAGAGAGGCCCAGGTCCTGAATCAGGACAGCGTCCGCCCCCATCTCATAGAGGCGGAGCAGGTAGGTTGCGGCATCGTAGAGCTCATTGTCTCTGATCAGTGTATTGACTGTCACATATACCCGCACGCCCCGCAGGTGTGCGTAGTCAATGGCCCCGGCCAGGGCTGGCTCATCGAAGTTCTCTGCGAATTTTCTGGCTCCGAACCGTTTGCCGCTCAGATAGACGGCATCAGCTCCGGCTGCCACTGCCGCTTGCAGGGCGGCCATGGAGCCGGCGGGTGCCAGTAGCTCAGGAAGGCGTCTCAATGTCTATTTCCTCTATGGCTTCTATCACACTCTGCCACCTGGGGCAGTAGTACACCTGATCTGCATAGTCCTCGATATCCGTGTCGTTAAGGCTCCAGGGATGCTGGAAGAGAACCCCCCGCCTTCTGGGATCGGACCGGACGAACTCCACAATGTTCATGTCCAGGTCGTCGATGAGCACGTCAGACGGTATGACCTGCTTGGTGCCGGTTCTGGCGTGATGGTAGCGGACCAGGCCGGGAAAGTGCTCAGCCAGCCACATCCTGGTGGCTTGCTCGGCGTTGGGCCGGCGGGCGGTCACCACGAGAAGGTCGTGACGGGAGAGCTGCTTTATGGCCTCCTGGGCACCTTCCAGTATGGGTACCCTCATCACATAATCCGGGTCGGCCAGCAGCCGGGCGATTTCGCTGCCGATGTCGCCTCCGGCGAACTTCCAGCGGGCGCGGATGACGTCGTTCTTGGCGTACCGCACGCCCCAGTCCTTCTCAATCTCGCTGAGCACCGCGGAGACCTGATCGGCAAGCACTCCGTCGATATCCACTGCAATCCTCAAATGTTGCCACCTGCCAGTTGTTTGGCTATTTTGGCATTCCGGATTATTTATGCTTAATCACAGAATTCATACATGGGTTATTTATTGGAGAAGATCTTCTTTTAGGGCGGTGAATGGGATGAAGTGGGATAAAGTCATCCAATTGATTCTGATTTTAGCATCGGCCATTGTGATCTTCCCGGCCGGGCAGGCATTGCAGACCTTCTCTGGAGAGACCATCTCCATTGACAGGGAGGTTGCCGATGATGTGGTGGCTGCAGGGAGCATGCTCAGCGTGAATTCTCCCGTGGACTCGGTGATTGCCGTGGGCGGCACAGTGAACATCAATGCGCCTGTGAAGGGCGATGTGATCGCCGCCGCCGGCCAGGTCTTTGTCAATGCCGATGTGGGCGGCAAGGTGGTTGCTGCTGGAGGAAACATTCAAATCGGCGGAGACGTCGGCACCAATCTGCTGGCTGCGGGCGGAACAGTGAACATCCTGCCCGGCAAGACTGTGAATAGAGACGCCCTGGTGGCCGGAGATAATGTGGTCAACGCCGGACATGTCAACGGCACCCTCACCGTCAATGCCGCTAAGTTCAACAATACCGGCCTCGCGGGAAAGGTGGACTATAACAGGATCGAGGACAAGTCCGCCAAGAAGGACGCGGAGAGGTACGAGACGGGCTTTGACATTCTGAGCCTGCTGTCTCTGATCGGCTATTTCATATTGGGGCTGCTGCTGGTCAGGTATCTGCCCGGAGTCTTCCGCATTGTGGATGAACAGGTGCGCTCTTCCACGTTGCTCAAGACACTTCTGGGATTTGTCATGATCATAGCCTCGTTCATAGCCCTGCTGCTGGTGGCAGTGACTGTGGTGGGACTGCCCATCGCCATGATCTCCATGCTGGTCATCTTCTCTGCACTGCTCCTGAGCGGGACGTTCGTCTCCTATTCGCTCGGCAGGTGGATTGGTGAGCGAACCGGCAGATTGCGCGGCGACATGGCCTATTTCGCCCTGGGATTTGTGCTGCTCAATCTGCTCTACCTCCTGCCTCTGGTGGGCGGACTGGCTTCCCTGATAGCCACGAGCCTGGGATTTGCCGCGCTCCTCTACGCCGCGAGGGGCATGGCCTCCTCCCGGCAGGCAAAAAATGCATAACCCAGGCAATGGTATCTTTGCAGAAACGCTCTGCTCTAAATAGTAAGCAAGCCGGTATCTTTAGTATACCATTATACCATGCCAGTCTGATCGACAGGCAGGGCAAAGGAAGAATGAAAAGGACAAAACGGAAAAAAGGGACACCAGATAGGAAGTGGATATGGCAGGCAATGAAAAGAGTGCAATAAGCGGCTTAAAGCTGGTAGTGTTCTACAATGGTGAATTTGGGGCGCGGGTGGTGGGCAACCTGATCAACTACTCGGGCTTCTGCATCTCCTGCGGCGAAGCATGCACTCAGTGCAGAAACGTCCGGCCCGGCTATGCCGACAAAATCGTCTCTCTGATCGAGATGCCGGATCCGGCAACGCTTGGTGACTTCATCGACGACGTCGAGCCGCTTCTGCCCCAGAATATCCCCCAGGCTGATATCGCCATGGCGATCAACGTCCACCCCGACATACTCTTCGGCCTATTGCCCAAGCTCAAGGAGGCGGGGGTTAAGGGCATAGTGGGCGGCTCGGAGTCGCCCCGCGAGCTTCCCCTCGGCCAGAGAAAGCAACTGGAGGAGAAGGCTGCAGAGCTGGGAATGGAGGCGGCCTTTGCCAAGCCCTTCTGCGCCCTGCGCCCCGACCCGGCCAAGCCCAACATATACGCCTTCCTCATGGAGGCGGGCATCGGAGACCCGGTGATAGACATAACAGTGCAGAGGAGCCGGGAGGGAAAGGACCATATCCTGGCCGCCAATGTGCAACGCACCGCCCCCTGCGGTTCAACCTGGTTTGTGGCCAAGCGGCTGCTCGGCCTGGAGCCGGACCAGCCGGACATCCGGGAGAGGATATCCGAGGCCCATCACGCCTACCCCTGCACCGGGTCCATGGAGAGGGATACGGAACTTGGCGACACTGTGTTGCACAAAGGGGGCTATATCATCCGCGATGCCGTGGAGGACGCCTTCAAGAAGGCGAGAAGGCAGGACTAGAGGGCCTCGAAACCACAGATCACGCACTGAGTTGAGCTAAAGAGATTTTTTATTCTTCGCTATCTCATATGGCTAAACCGGAGTTGCTCTGTCGTTGTCGTTGTTAGCCCTTCTCTGTGCGTACTCTGTGCGCTTCTAGTGTCTCTGTGGTGAAAACGTCGTTAGCAACTGGTTATGGCCGGCGCCGACTGCCACCACATGAAATAGCAGTGCGCCGTTTTTTTAGGACCGGAGTCTTCAGTTATCGGCTTCAGAAGGTGAGGTTTCCAGCCGCGTATTTTCGCGGTTCAGGCTCCAGCGGATTCTCTTAATCAATCCGAGCAGTGTGCGCGCCTCCCTCTCCGTCAGCTCCGCCCGGCCCAGGATGCGGCGCAACATGAGCAGTGTGAAATCCACCTTGTGCTCCGGGTAGGCGATCTCGGAGAGCAGCAGCCCCGCCTTCTCGCGCAGGAGGGCCTGGCTCTCTCCTTTAGCCATCTCCACATTGCCCCACCCCTCGCCGTTCTTGGACAGCTCGTAGAGCAGTATGGCTGCGGAGTGGGAGAGGTTCATGACCGGATAGGCCTCGGATGTGGGAATGGAGACCAGCATATCGCAGAGGGCCAGCTCATCGCTATTCAGGCCGCAGTCCTCCCTGCCCAGCAGCAGGGCTACAGTCCCCTCCTTTCCCTGAAGCTTCTCGGCGAGCCCGGAAGGCGTCAGGCAGGGCACGCGCAGGTGCAGGCTGAGGTGGTGGCGGGCGTCCTCCAGCCTCTTTCCAGTCGTTCCCACCACCAGGTCGGCCTGCTCTAAAGCCTCTTTTAAGCTGGAATAGACCGCCGCCCCCTCCAGGACGTCCCTGGCGTGCGACGCCATGGCCAGGCCGAAGTCGTCGATCTTGCAGGGATTGACCAGGGCCAGGTCAGACAGGCCGAAGTTCTTCATGGCCCTGGCCACGGAGCCCACGTTGCCGTCGTAGAGGGGCTCGACCAGGACGACTTGCAGCCGCATCGATCCTATCATCCGACCATCCTATCCCTTGGACACGCCCATCGGCACCAGCCGGGCCACTCTGGTGGCGATCCCCAGGTTGTGCACCACGTCCACCACATCCCCGGAGGGCTTGTAGACCTGGGGGGCCTCCTCGGCCAGCATTCCCGGCGACGTCGCCTTTACCACGATGCCGTCCCGGTTCAAAGCCGCCTTGACGTCCTTGCCTGTGAACTGCCGCAGAGCCTGGCTTCGGCTCATCACCCTTCCCGCCCCATGGCAGGCAGAGCCGAATGTCAGGTCGAGGGCTCTGTCCTGGCCGCAGAGGACGTAGGAGGACGTGCCCATGCTGCCCGGTATGAGAACGGGCTGGCCGAGGCCGGCATAGGCAGCCGGCACCTCGCGCCTGCTGGGGCCAAAGGCCCTTGTGGCACCCTTCCGGTGCACATAGAGCTTCTCACGTTTGCCCTCCACCAGATGCTCCTCGATCTTGGCCACATTGTGGGCCACATCGTAGAGCAGGTCCAATTTGGAGCCGGAAAAGTACCTCTCGAAGACCTCCCGCGTCCAGTGGGCGATGATGTGCCGGTTGGCCCAGGCGTAGTTGGCGGCGCAGACCATGGCCCCGAAGTAGTGCTCCGCCTCCGGCGTGCCCAGGGGAGCGCAGGCCAGTTGCTTGTCTGGGATATCGATGTTGTACTTTCGCACCGCCCTGGTCAGGACGTCCAGGTGGTCGGTGCAGATCTGGTGGCCCGCCCCCCGGGAGCCGCAGT
>CAYQKI010000028.1:0-7756 GCA_964418105.1 uncultured Methanotrichaceae archaeon
GGCCTGCTCATCTCCGGCGGCATGCTCATCCCCGGCAACATCCCCAACATCATCTCCGCCGGCAAATTGGGCATCACCAGCAGCGAATGGGCCAAGCTTGGCGTGCCCCTGGGTTTGGTATTGAACGCTCTGTACTTCGTAGTGGTATTCGTACTGGGAATCAACCCCACTCTGGGGCTGTAACCGGGACTGCAAAGCGGTGCCTCGCATCGCTTTAGCCTCTTTTTCCGAATTTAGAAAACAATCTCTTTTGCCATAAATCGTCAATTCGCGCAAGGCAATCGATCCGGAAAAGAATAAATACTAATTTCATCATTAATGATATTAGCAAATTCGCAGGTGATTTATTTGAGCGAAAAGACAATTGCCATAATATTTTTACTGGGAACGCTCTCTCTGGCCGCTCTGGCTTCGATTATTTTCCCGGAGGTCTCCGGTCTGCCATAGCCCGTCAAATTGCAGTGAATGAGATGCTGACTATTACGGCAAAGACGGGCAGACTGGCAACGGGGCAGCTCTTGCTGGCTCTGGGCGTAATGATGGCTCTGCTCATTGGCAGGGGAGACCTCACTGTGATCGTCTCCGGACTGCTCGCGGCCATGGGCGGCATGTACATTCTCAGCCTGGCCCATGCGCCCACCAGGCAATTCATGGGTGTGGGCTGGCCGGAGAAGATTTGCCGGATATCCGCCTTTCTCGCCGGGCTGCTGATGGCGGCGAGCGGATCGATCAGCATCGCAGAACGCCTCAAAGGTATGCTCTTTTTGAAGGGCTCTCCTGATTATGCCATCCTGATCATCGGCCTCCTCTCCTTTGGGTGGGGGCTGTACATAGCGGCTCTGGCTGTCCGGGGCGCCAGAGAATAACTTCATGATTAATAATTATTATATTTGCTCCTCTCCGGCCAAAACTTTTAATATGATTGCATGCTTTAATATGTGAATATCACTAATTTTGATTTAAATTGAAAACAAAGCCAGTGGACACACATGACCAAATGGAGACATTAAAATGGGGCTAAATCCAGCAGAATATGGGTTGATTGTGGTGCTTGTCGCCGTGATACTGGCGCCGCTGCTCGTGCCAAGGATACAGCGCAATCTAGAAGCCTTTCTATTTCTGATGGGGGTTTGCGCGGCCTTCCTCTCCCAATCCCGGCAGATCGCCGTGGTCGAGGAGGCAATTGGAGTGCCGGCAGTAATAGGCACAATGCTTTCTGTGATCGCCATCGGATTCATAGCACATTACGGCAAGTCAGACATCCTGCAGAGCATTAACAGCATACTGCTGGACAGGATCAGCTTGAAGGTGATCTTCCTGGAGCTTGTGGTGGTGCTGGGGCTGCTGGCGGCCATCATCACACCCATACTCTCTCTATTTGTGCTTGTGGAAGCGATAAACCATCTGCCCCTGCACCAGCGCACCCGAGCCAAGATGACCATTTGCGGGAGCGCTTCCATATTGCTGGGGGCGGCTGTATCCCTGGCCGAAGAGCCGTCCTCGGTCATGGCCGGCTTAAAGGTTCAGGGAACCCTCATCTCTCCTGGCTTCCTGCCCCAGGAGGTGCACAGCTTTTACCTGATATTGGGCATAATTGCCCTGGGACTGGCCAGCGCATTCTTCGCGAAGGAGGAATCGAACTGCCTGGGGGGAATCGGCCTGGAAAAAGCCTCAGCCCGCCGAAGAATTGCCATCTGGAGCGTCAGGGCATGCCTTTTCACCGGCTCCCTCCTTCTAATAGGCGCTGCTTTCGGAGCAAACTCATGATAATGGAATTTGGCAGGCAAAGGTGATGTGATATGTATCCAGCAATTGAAACCGGAAATGCTATTGCCTCAATTGCCGCCCTGGCCGCCTGGGGGCTGTCATTTTTTGGAATCAGCAGGTATCTTGAGGATCTCAGGGCCAGGCACGACTCTCCCCCTGACAACGGCTTTTACATGCTCCTTGCCATATTTGTGAGCCTGGCCGTGGCCATTGGGACGGCAGCGACAAGCAAGCTCCTCATGATGCAGTCCTCCCCGCTGGGAGCAATTCAGGTGACGTCCGGGACGGTCATCACAGCCATCGCCGTAATGATCATCTGGGGCATATCCTTCCTGGCATCCTCCAGGCTTTTGCTATCCCGCTATCATGAGAGAGACAACGGATTTCTGGTCATGCTCTCGGCAGCGGCAAGCCTGGTCGTGGCCATAGCAGCAGCATCCGCAATAGGCCGCCTGCCGTCATTGAATACCATGCAGATGCCATCGCCACTGGAAGGTGTGTCGCCCGTGGACCTGGGCCTGTCTTTGATAGCCCTGGCCGTGCTGATCGGCCCCTTCACTGTCAAGAAGATCGAGCACAACCTGGAGGCATTCCTCTTCGTCATGGGTGTTCTCTCCGTGACGGTCGCCGGGGCCTGGGAGATGAAGCTGATAAGCGAGGCGGTCATGGAGCCGGTGGTAAAGGGAATTGTGCCGGCGGTGCTGGTCGCTGGAATGGCCTTCCACTATGGCCGGGACAGGGCGCAGAGCGCCATGAGCTACATACTGGAGAGGGTCTCCCTCAAGGCGGTGGTCTTCGTGATGATCGCGGCCCTGGGCCTCGCTTCCAGCGTCATCACGGCCATCGTTGCCTCCCTGCTCCTGGTGGAGCTGGTCAATTGCATGCCTCTGCCGCGCAGGGACAGGGTCAACCTGGTGATAATATCCTGTTTCTCCATCGGCCTGGGGGCAGTGCTCACACCTCTCGGCGAGCCGCTGTCCACCATAGCCATATCCAAGCTGCAGGGGCCGCCCTACAATGCCGGTTTCTTCTTCCTCTTCGATAAGCTGGCCATGTACGTGATTCCGGGAGTCCTGGCCCTGGGTCTCCTGGGCACTCTCTTCACCGGGAAGGCTGCCTGGCAGGAGTGCGTCGCAACCGTCGAGGACAGGGAGACCCTGCGGGATGTGGCAGTTCGGGCGGGGAAGGTCTATGTCTTTGTCATGGCACTGCTGCTGCTCGGGGCCGGGATGAAGGTCATCATCGACAAGTACTTCACAGCCATCCCCTCCGAGGTCCTCTACTGGGTGAATATGGTATCCGCCATCCTGGACAATGCCACACTGACTGCGGCAGAGATTGCGCCGAGCCTGTCCCTCGGCCAGATAACCGCGGCACTGATGGGGCTTCTCATCGCCGGAGGAATGCTGGTTCCCGGAAACATCCCCAATATCATATCCGCAAACAAGCTGGGCATAACCAGCAAGGAGTGGGCGCGCCTGGGCGTCCCCCTGGGGCTGGTGCTGATGGTGGTCTACTTCGTGTGGATATTCTATGTGCCCTTCGGCCCCCTGGCGGGCTGATTTTTTTTTCTCTATTTTATTTCTTATCGTATGAGATGAGGGTTACGATGGCAGCTCCCGCGATCATGCCAATAATTCCAGGAAAGCCCTCAAAGTATCCGACCAATACCCCAATAGAAAGAACTATTATATAAATAAGTTTATTCATTTTATTAAGCTCCTTTATTAAATATTGATTCCATACAGAAAAAGCTTGTGCATTGTTTACTAATAACTATTATTAACAATATCTTCCAATGGCCTCACCAAAACCATTTAATATGTGAAATACCGTAAATGACTTGATTTCATTCTCTAAAAGGTGAGCAGTATCCAGGGCAACAATGAGGAAGCTGTATGCGGCGCATAATCGGTTTGAGGGGAGATAGGTTGAATGTAGTGCTCTCTGCCATAATCGTCGCCGTGGGAGTGCTGGCTATATTCCTCACCCCCACAGTTCCACTTTTGATCTTGGGCCTGGTGGCCTTTCTTCTCTCCTTCGACCGAAAGGCTGCGGCGAAATTTATGATGATGGGGGGGCTTTCCACCGGCTTTGGAGCGCTGGAGGCCTTCGGTTTCCCTTCATCCCTCATGGCCTCTCTGAAGATGGAAGGATCGCCCTTTGCCGCGCCCCTTCTCACGCCGGAGCCTTATCTGATATTATCTGCCATAGGTGCCATCGGAATTATCAGCCTGGGCCTTAAAATCGATTTGACTCCTGTGCAGAGGGACACCTTAACCACCATGATCAATATTCACCGTCAAGAAAGCCGAGCCGTCAAGGGCAAGGAGATTGGAGAGCTGATGGACAGAAATCCGGAGACGGTACGGATTCACATGCGGTCTCTCAAGGCCCTGAACCTGGTGGAGAGCGTCACCGGCCCCAATGGCGGTTATAGAGCTACGCCCATAGCTTATGATGCCCTGAGCCTGGACAGCAATAGCAATGGTGACGAGGTCAATGTACCCGTTGTCAGGAACGGCATATTTGTCGAGGGGGCAAGCGTAAACGAGATCGTGTTTAATAATGTGATGCAATCTACCCTTTACAGCTTCGTCTCCATTCGCATAATCGGCAATATCAAAGCCTTCGCAGTGGGCGATGATATCGAGATAGGCCCAACCCCCGTCAACCATCTTTACATTCGCGGCAGGGTCATGGCATTGGACCGCACTGCGAGCAGAATGGTCCTGGATATTTCTGAGATGATCTCAATTCCCAGGCACCCGGTAAAGACAGTGGCCCAGCGTGCCATTCGCATCAGTCCCGGCACAACTCTGAGGGAGGCATCCCGGATAATGGTTGTCAACGGAGCGCAGGAGGCGCTGGTGGATGGCAAGCCTCACGGTGTGGTAAATCTGGGGGACATAACCAGGGCAGTGGCCGAGGGCAAGACTGATTTGCGGGTTATGGATATTATGAATCCCGGCTTTCTCACCATAAGCTCGGATGCGCCCCTCTTCCAGGCGGCAAAGATGCTGGGCAGGACCGGGGCAAAGCAGCTTGTTGTCCACGATAACGGCATGCCCTGGGGCTTTATCACTCCCAGAAATCTGATGGGATTCCTTGCGCCTGCGTCGATTTTCTCATAATCCTGGAATTCTCGCGAATATTCATCGATTGTCTCTATTCAATGATTAATTATCATGATGATTGTTTCCATGCGATATTATACAGGTAATAAATCGCAATATGATGTATAAAAATATAACTGATTTTCATTATATATTGCGCTGAGTGGTTTGAAAGGTGCTGCTTTGGTTCAATGGAGCATCTATTGTTCTCCGCGCAAATTGGACTATTCATTGAAAACATCTATTGTTTTTCCAGACAAAATGGCCCATAATTATTTATAAACATTATGGCTAAAGAAAGCTAAATATTAGTAATTATCTATTCAAGCGATTGATATTGATTTTAAAGGCAAAAGCCGCAAAACATCATCTACAAAATCAATCACACTATTGGATAAAGCAAGCGATTTCTAACATTATTATCACGAATGATTATTTACAAACATTAAATTTTGGTCTCCAGAAATGTTAAATATTAGTAAATTAGCTTTCTGGAATAAAGGATTGAGATATTATGGTTTGGAGGTACTGAATATGCCAATTACGTCTGTAGACATTGGTTTATTTGCCATTGTCCTGATTGTGCTGGTAGGACCGTTTATGGTCAAAAAGATCGAACACAATCTGGAAGCATTTCTGTTCGTTATGGGTGTTCTGGCGGTAACCATCGCTGGATTTGAAAACAGGGCCGTACTGGAGGCCATAGGCTACAACCATGAGCAGATAGCTGAGGTTGGCTGGAATATGAAGCTGATAATGGAAGCCGTCATGGAGCCGGTGGTAAAAGGCATAGTTCCTGCGGTATTGGTCGCCGGTCTGCTCTTCCATTATGGCCGGGAGAGGGCTCAGAGAATCATGGGCACAATTCTGGATAAAGTCTCCATCAAGGTAGTTGTTTTCTTGATGGTAGTGATCCTCGGACTGGCCTCCAGCGTCATCACTGCTATAATCTCTGCTCTTCTCCTGGTGGAGCTGGTAAACTGCATGCCCCTTGACCGGCAGACAAAGATCAATGTGGTGATCATTGCCTGTTTCTCCATCGGTCTTGGAGCTGTGCTCACCCCCCTAGGCGAGCCGCTGTCCACCATTGCCATAACCAAGCTGCAGGGAGTACCCTACCATGCGGGATTCTTCTTCCTCTTCAACCAACTGGCAATCTACATCATTCCCGGAATCCTGGCTATGGGCGCTTTAGCTGTGTTCTTCACAGGCAAGAAGAGCAGAGAGGCCTGCCTGGTCGCCACTGAGGAGACGGAGACATTGCGGGATGTGGTGGTGAGAGGCGCTAAAGTCTACCTATTTGTAATGGCCCTTCTGCTCCTGGGCGGCGGCATGAAGATTGTGATCGATAAGTACCTTCTCACAGTGCCGTCCCAGATTCTCTACTGGGTCAATATGATCTCAGCCATACTGGACAATGCTACCTTAACCGCTGCGGAATTGAGCCCTGCCATGGAGATAACCCAGATCCAGGCCATTTTGATGGGGCTTCTCATAGCTGGCGGCATGCTGATCCCGGGCAACATCCCCAACATCATCTCCGCCCAGAAGCTGAACATCACCAGCAAAGAGTGGGCACGCCTTGGCATTCCGCTGGGACTGATTGTAATGGCAGTTTACTATGTTTGGGTCTTCTATGTACCCTTCCACATCCAGTTCAACCTTTAGAGGTGAATGAAAATGTATGCAGGAATTGAGGCAGGAACAGCAATACCCTCGATAGCAGCCCTGGCGAGCTGGGGGCTATCCTTTTTTGGGATCAACAGGTACCTGCTGGAGCATAAGGCCGGGCATTGCGCCCGGCCTGACAACGGCTTTTACATGCTGCTGTCCATATTCGTGAGCATTGCTGTGGCAATAGCGGTGGCCGGTGCAAGCAAGCTGCTCCTGGTTCAGACTGCCTCCTCAGAGATAGGCCAGTTGACAGCCGCTAAAGCTGCAATAGCTATAGCTGTTGTGATAATTTGGGGCATATCCTTCCTGGGGATTGCCAGGTACATGAAATCCCATTCTAATAGAGAAGACAATGGCTTTTTAATCCTGCTATCAGGAGCGGTAAGTCTGGCCATAGCAATAGTAACTACTGCAGTGGCAAGCAGAATCACCACGATGCAGGCTGTCCCGTATGGAATGGTTCAGGTGACAGCCGCGAACATCACCATGGCTGTAGCCGTTATGATCATTTGGGGCATATCCTTCCTGGGGATAGCCAAGCATTTGAAATCCAAATACCATGAGAAGGACAACGGATTTTTGATCCTACTCTCGGCGGGGTCAAGCCTGGTCGTTGCGGTTGCCGCAGCCGCAGTGGCAAGCAGCCTGCCGGCTATACAGATGCCCTCTGCTCTGGCGGGCGTGACGCCTGTCGACCTGGGCCTGGCCCTGGTGGCCCTGGCGGTTCTGGTCGGCCCCTTCACCGTCAAAAAGATCGAGCATAACCTGGAGGCATTCCTATTTGTGATGGGAGTGCTCTCTGTGACCATCGCCGGAGCCTGGGAGATGAATCTGATCTCTGAAGCCATCAAGGAGCCTGTGGTAAAGGGAATAGTGCCGGCGGTGCTGGTGGCGGGGCTGGCCTTCCACTATGGCCGGGCCAAAGCCCAGAATGCCATGAGCTACATACTGGATAGGGTCTCGCTGAAGGCCGTGGTCTTCGCGATGATCATAGGGCTCGGCCTGATGTCGAGCCTCATCACCGCCATCATAGCCGCGCTGCTCCTGGTGGAGCTGGTCAACTGCATGCCTCTGGAGAGGAAAGACAGAATTAACCTGGTGATAGTCGCCTGCTTCTCCATAGGCCTTGGAGCCGTGCTCACCCCCCTGGGTGAGCCTCTCTCCACCATCGCCATATCCAAGCTTCAGGGTCCGCCCTA
>CAYQKI010000028.1:7856-20335 GCA_964418105.1 uncultured Methanotrichaceae archaeon
AGCCTGTCCATCGGCCAGATAACCGCCGCCCTGATGGGGCTGCTCATCGCCGGAGGAATGCTGGTTCCCGGAAACATCCCCAACATCATATCCGCAAACAAGCTGGGCATAACCAGCAAGGAGTGGGCGCGCCTGGGTATCCCTCTGGGATTGGTGCTGATGGCTGTATATTACGTGTGGATATTCTATGTGCCCTTCGGCCCCCTGGCGGGCTGAACTATTTTTTATTAAGAATGATACAAATACAAGTTTACAAAGATTAATAATTAAGGATATGGTTGAGTAGACCCTACCAAAAACGTTTAATATGGTGAAAGCATATGAATGTGTTCAGTTCAATATCCAAATTATTGGGCTTAACCGCCCGGCAACGGAGGATGAGTATATGCCCCAAATGATTTCATCAGGTGGAACATACATAAAAGTTTTGTCGATCGCACTGGTAGTTATGCTAGGAATTTTTTCCTGGGTGCTCTCCCCATTGCTGGCCTTCCTGGTGCTCATGGCAATGGCCGGGCTGATGCCGGTGGAGCGCAGAGCACGCGCCGGCCTCTTGATATTCGGATGCCTATGCATTGGCATTGGAGCTGCAATTGCCTCCGTCGATCTTCCCCTATCCCAAATAGCCGCCATTAAGCTGCTGGGATCGCCTTATTTGGCCGCCTTAAATGGCATCTAAATAGTCCCGCAATAGGGCCAGGACAAATACGATCCAGACGGCGAGCATGGCTGTTCCCAGCACTGCTCCCGCCAGGACCATTCTTTCATCCGCATCCATATCATTCCCTCCCTAAATCACTGCGTCAATTACTGTGGTCACGTATATCCACAAAGTCATTAGCGCCATGAGGATGTAGCCCACCGATTGAACTTTCATATTTATCATCACCATCTCTTCAGAAGATCCACCTGTACAGTATCTCTATAGCCAGGTAAAGTGTCAGGAATAAGAGCGCCAGAATCACCGAAACGCCGATGAAGATCTTCTCTTCCTTCTCCTCTCCCAGGGCTGCAAAATCGGATGCGATTTTGTTAACATTTCCATCCAGCCATGCGGCAAATTCTGTCATAGGCTCCTTTACAAACCACATGAACCTGCCTGCCATTAGTCGCAACGGCCAGTCCGTATCAAGGCTTATCGTCCTCCTCTCCGGCGGGTATATTCCGGAGGTGATGAGCAGGAAGAATGCAAAGGAAGCGAATAGCAGCAACTGAAGTGACTCGACCACATGCGGCGCAGTGTATGCCTCAAAGTTTACCGGGTATGGAAGGATCTGATAGAGTGGCTGGGGATGCAGGCCGATGAAGATGCATAGAAATGCCATTATCCCCATGCCCAGCAGCATATTAAGCGGCGGGTCCCGTGTCCGTAGGCCGCTGTCATGTCCAAAGAAGGTGAAGAAGGGAACCTTTATGCCGGCATGTTCGAACACTCCGGCGGAGGCAAGCTGCAAGAGAACATATACCAGTGCCAGTCCCCCCAGGGCAGATGCCTGCACCACCATGGCTTTGGTCACGAACCCGGAGAAGAGGGGGAAGGCCGAGATGGAGGCCGCGCCGATCAGGCAGAATGCACAGGTCAGCGGCATGGACTTATATAATCCGCCCAGGTCAGTGATCTTGGCGGTCCCTGTCCGGAAGAGCACACTTCCCACGCTCATAAACAGCAGCGACTTATAGATGATATGGGCAAAAGCATGAGATGTTGCTCCATTGAGGGAGAGTGCCGTGCCCATTCCTATGCCGCAGAGCATGAATCCAACCTGGTTGATGAGGCTGTAAGAGAGAACTCTCCTTAAATTATTCTCTAAAACTGCATAAAAGATGGGATAGATTGTCATAAGAGCCCCCAGCCACATCAGAGGGCCAAAGCCGGCAAATCCCCTTGCTAGAACATACACCGCGGACTTGGTGGTGAAGATGCTCAGGTATACCGATCCCGTGACGGTTGACTCAGGATAAGCATCCGGCAGCCACGCATGCAGCGGAGGAACGCCGGCATTTATGATGAAGCCCACGAAGATCAACATGGCAGCCAGATATGTGCTGCTCGAATCCCATCCAATGGCATTGAATGTTATGGTGCCGGTGGTGGCGATATACATCACAATTCCGGCCAGCAGGATAATTCCACCGGCAATATGCCATAAGATGTATCTGAATCCGGCACTATGCGCCTTTTCGGTTGCGCCGTGCCAGATGACAATCATGGAAGCGATCGACATTATCTCCCAGAAGAAATATAATGTTATGAGATCGCCGGCGAAGACCACTCCCAGAGCACTTCCGGCGTAAACCAATTGGGCCATATGTTCGCTGCTGCTTTTTACATGAATCGAATAGATCATGACCGGGACGGCTGCCAGGGAGAAGGCCAGTCCGAACAGGAAGCTTAGCTTGTCCACCCTTCCAAAGACAAGCTCGTATCCCAGGAACGGCAGTTGCCATGATGAGTAGGGAATCTCTCCAAATGCCCCCGTATACATGAGTGCAACGTCAATTAAGGCCGCCAACGGAGGGATGATCAGGTATCCTTTCTTCCACCTGCCCTTGAAGAGCGGTACGAATAGGGCTCCGATGATCAGCAGAAATCCCGGATGCACCCAGCCGATCATCGGCTTTACACCCCCTTCTTTTCATAGTAGTCTTCTTCCTTCGAGAGCCACAGACGTAATATCTTGGCGGCGTAAATGAGGAAGGTAAATGCAGAGAAACCGAATATCGCATAAAATGCGGTCGTCTCCTGCCAGACGAACTCGATTGGCCACTTCACGAACAGGCCGGCTATTACCATTACAATAAGGGAGAAAGCAACGATTGTGAGGAATAGGTTCCCGTGTCGGTGGCGTGGCTGTGCTGTTCCGAGAAAGAGAAAGACGTACCCGACAATGCCCAGAAGGGCGAGAACTGCCAGTATTGGATCCATTTTTTGTCATCCCCTTATCATACTTTAATAATTATCATAATATGCTCATAGCTACCAATGCCACAAATGCCAGGAACGATAGAGTTACTGCCAACAGCGCCCAGCCGAGCATCTCCGAGGGCAGGCCGTAGTAGGTATGCCAGAAGTAATCGCATCTCTCCGTCTCTTTGGATTTGCTCTCTTTCGATTCGCCCGCATGATCTTCCATCTCTCTCTCTCCTGACATCTGAATCATCTGACTTTTATCAGCCAGACATCCTCCTTTCCTGCTCCATACGATTCGGTTACCCCGGCTATGACATATCCTCCGTCCTGCGTCTCCTGCACGCAGTTGCCCCAATCATTGCCGCTTCCGCCATATGTCCTGTTCCATAGCGAATTTCCCATCTCATCGGTCTTGATCAGCCATAAACTCCCATGGCGGGAGGGATAAAAAATCCGGGAGTAGCCGCTCAAATTTCCTGAAGGCACTGTTTTATAGCCGGCTATGACATAGCCCCCGTCTCTGGTCTGAACAACGGAGGCTCCCGATTCAAAATTGGCCCCGCCGAAGGTTTTATCCCATTCTTCGCCGCCCAGGGAATCGGTCTTTATCAGCCAGACATCTCCGTCTCCTGCGCCAAAAGATTTGGTAAATCCGGTGACGATATATCCGCCATCGCTGGTTTGCTCCACAGATAAGCCCAGATCACTATTAGACCCTCCGAAGGTTTTCAGCCACTGCATTGTGCCATTGGAGTCCGACTTGATCAGCCAGACGTCCTCCTGAGCGCCCTCCGAAGGCTCCGTGTAACCGGTGATGATGCAGCCGCCGTCCCCGGTCAGTTGAATGCAGGAAGCCTCGGAATTCACCCTGCCCGTAACTATGTCCAGAATTTTGTTCCCCTGGGAGTCGATCCTGATTATCCGGGCCTTCCTGCCTTCGGAGAAAGATGCATATCCTGCTATGATGTATCCGCCGTCCTTCATCTGCCGGCCGGAAAAACCCATGTCCTCGCCGGACATGCCGTAGGTCCTCTCCCAGACGACATTTCCCTTGATATCGGTCTTTATGACCCAAAGGTCGTAATTGCCGATGACCCAGAAGGACTTCTTCCCGCCCACTATGAGGTAGCCGTCGTCTTCAGTCTGCTGCACGAAAAAGCCCAGCTCCTTGCCCAGGCCTCCGTAGGTCCTATCCCATTCCTTTTTTCCCTGAGAATCGGTCTTTATCAGCCAGAGGTCTCCTCTGTGCTGCACCTTGATCAGCCAGGAGAACGGAGCGTCTGCGCCGTAAGAGGAGGTATATCCGGTGATGATATATCCGCCATCCCTGGTTCGCTGGAAGAATGTACCCACATCGCTGCTGGAGCCGCCGAAGGTCCTGTTCCATTCCTCCTGGGCAATGCGACCTGGCGAGGAGGCATTGATCTGGACGGATGTCGCTATATCAGAGCTGGCAGCTAAGGGCATCGATATCATCAGCAGCATAAAGGCCAGACATTCATGCATCATTTTGCTCTAGCCACCTCCAAACAGGTTGGATATCGCCATCCTGGACAGGTCATAGATATAGAAGATATTTTGATGGAAGAAGAAGGCTAAAGAGAGGAGTGCAGTTACGGCCAGGGGGGCCACCACCAGCAGAGGGGCCTCCGTTATCTTCTCCCTGCCGCCCTCTCCGGTTTTCCCCGTCTGCATAGCCGTATCGGCAGGGGACTTGAAGAAAGCAGTCAGGATTATGGGGAAGAAGTAAATCACATCCAGTAGCGAGCTTATCAGTATGACCGCCAAAAATGCCAGTCCGTAGGGTGATCCCACTGCAAGGGCTCCCTTGCAGAGGAACAGCTTGCTGATGAATCCGCAGACCGGGGGAATTCCGGCCATGCCGATGGCCGCCGCGCTGAAGGCGAGCATGGTCACGGGCATCTTTTTGCCCAGCCCCGCCATCTCGCTGATCTTCGTCTTTCCCGTGGCTGCAAGTATGGCTCCCGCACAGAGGAAGAGGGTGATCTTCATGTATCCGTGAAAGGGTATGTGCAGCATTGCTCCCTGAATGCTGTCTCTGGTAAGAAGCGCAGCACCTAAAATGATGTAAGAGAGCTGGCTTATGGTGGAGTAGGCGAGCCGCCTCTTCAGGTTGTCCTGGGTGATGGCAAAGAAGGAGCCCACGATCATGGTAAATCCGGCGATGCAGGCCAGGGCCAGCCACAGGCCTACCTCTTGCATCAGGTCCATGCCCAGGACATAGCCCACTATGCGCACAATGCCAAAGACCCCGGCCTTGACCACGGCCACGGCGTGTAGCAGGGCGCTCACCGGCGAAGGAGCAATCATGGCCGTGGGAAGCCAGGAATGGAAGGGCATCCAGGCCGCCTTCATAAATCCCAGGAGGAAGGCAAAGAACAGCCCGACGATCACCAGCGGTGAGGCCGATGCCAGGCCCCTGATCCCGCCAGGGGTAAATTCCGTGGTTCCGGAGAGGTAATATGTGATCATGATCCCCAGGAGGAGGAAGGCGCCTGCCGGCATGAGATAGGCCAGATATTTGTGGCCGGCGGCGAGCGCCTCCGGTGTCTGTTCGTGAATCACCAGGGGGTATGTGGAGACGGTTATTACCTCAAAGAATAAGAATAGAGTGATCAGATTTGCCGAGAAGGCCACTCCCACAGCGCCCATTATGGCAAAGCAGAATGCAAAGAAGTATCGGGTCTGAGCATGCTCTTTTAGCGTTCGCATGTATCCGATGGAGTAAAAGGAAACCAGCACCCAGAGGGAGGAGGCCGTTATGGCAAAGATCTCGCCGAAGGCATCGACCTTGAATCCGATATAGATGTCTTTGAACATCGACTGGAAGAGGATGCATCTTACCGTCTCTCCCCCAACGATCAGAGGTGCCATGGAGAGGACGAGCAGGAACATGGCTATGCTTGCCGCTATGGTCCAGGCCTCTCTGATATTGGGGTGATTTCGGCTGAGAAGTATCAGGGCTGAGGCTGCCAGCGGGCAGAGAAGAGCGATCAGCGGAGTCATCAGTTCGGTCATATGGTTGCCTCCATCCTCAAATTCGATAAGATGTGATCGATCAGAGGCCGGGGAATATCCGAAAGCCATAAGACGCCCAGGATGATGCAGAGAGAGGCCAGGGCTAAAATGGGGGCGATCATGCTGAGGGGAAGGGGACTGCCGCTCTTTGCTGCATCGGGTGTTCCACTCGGTGTAGCATCCTGCATGGTGGCTGACGCAGCCTCCGAATTATCTGCCACCTTATGCCTGGCAAAGTACATCTGGTCAATCACCCTCCAGAAGTATACCAGGTTGAGCAGGCCGCTTATGAGCAGCACCGCCACAAAGGGATACTGATTTGCATCCAGGGAGGCTAAAATTAAGAACACCTTGGAGGCAAAGCCTGCCGTGAAGGGAATGCCGATCATGGAGAATGCGGCAACGGTGAAAGCTGCACAGACATAGGGCATCTTCCGTCCCAGTCCCTCAAAGTCCCTGATATCCCTCAGCCCCTCTTGCTGGCGTATGGCTCCGGCGCACATGAAGAGGCAGCCCTTGCCTACGGCATGATTGAGGATGTGGGCCACAGCACCAACCAGCCCCCAGGGAGAGAGGGGCGAGAGCCCCACACCCAGAAGGATGTAGCCCATTTGCGACACCGAGGAGTAGGCCAGCATCCGTCTCAGGTTCCTCTGTTTGATGGCCCAGATGGAGCCGGCCAAAATGGCCAGGGCCGCAAACCAGCAGATCACCATGTCCAGGCCGATGTAATGGCGTATGAAGTCCAGGGTGAAGACGGAGTAGAACATCCGCAGGAGGATATAGAACATCACCTTCACGTGCACCGAGGCCATCATCGAGCTGACTGTGGACGGGGCATAGGCATACACATCAGGCTGCCATAAATGGAGGGGGAATATGTAGGCCTTGATCATTACTCCCACCACAATCATGGCAAAGCCCATCTGCACTGCTTTGTTGTCGTAGACCAGGGGCAAGAGCAGCCTCATGTCTCCAAAATTCAGGGTTCCTGTGACGGAATACAGCCAGCAGACTCCGAAGATGTATAGGCACGCTCCAATTGATCCCATTATCACATAATTGTAGGCCGGGCGCAGAGCCCGTCCCCCGGCCACGGCTATCAGGGCGTAGGCGGTGAGGGAAGCGATCTCCAGCCAGATGAACATATTGAACAGATCGCCGGTAACTGTTATTCCGTACAGTCCCGCGGCCATCAGTTGAATCAGGGTGTAGAATGTGACATGCTTTCTCTCCTCTATCTCAAACTCCACATTCCTCTTAGAATATATTAAACCTAATATTACAATTGATATTACTATTATCAGCAGGTAGGCATTCATGGCATCTACCACATACTCAATGCCCCAGGGCGGCCTCCAGCCCCCCTGCCAGTAGCGTATCGGCCCCGCGCGGAGAACGTGGTCCAGGATGAAGATGGACAGGAACAGGAAGAAGAAGTTCATGGCCAGGGACATGAAGAACGGCAGCCTGCGGTTGATATATCCGGCCAGCAGCATGGTGTAGGCCAGGAACATGGACAGTCCGACGATGATCACCGGGAAGTGCTCGACGAGAAGCATATCTCAAAGCACCCCCCTGCGCTCAAATTCCAGTTCTTTCTCTATTATCTCATCCTCTTCTATGGTCCCGTATTTCTGATATATTCTTATGACAATGGCCAGGGCTACGGCAGTCGTCGCTGCGCTGACCACGATCCCCGTCAGCATGAGGACGTGGGGAAGGGGATTGGCGTAGATGTATCCTTTTTCGGCTGCCTCCGTCCAGAGTATGGGCGGGGTCTGCGTCTTCAAGCCCCAGCTCGTCAGTATGTCCCGGCCCACGTCCCCCAGAGATACTACCCAGAGGAAGAAAGCCGTCTGGAATATGGACAGTCCGATGATCTTTTTCAGGAAGTTCTTCTTGACAATGGTCGCTGTGAGGCCGATGATGATGATGAGCATGGCTATCCAGAAGTTGTACTTCTCGACGACATGCTGGACGATCCACTCCATCATTCTTGACCACCTCCCATCTCCTCCTCCTCCTTCCAGGCCAGGTCGAAGTACTGGGAGACGAAGGAGGCCATCACCGTCAGTCCAATGCCGGCGGATATCATATATCCCACCAGAAAGGAACGTGATACGGGGACGCCTACAAAATCGGTCACCGGCCAGAAGGCGGGCATATTCAGCCACTGAGCCGTGGCCATGCTGAAGAGGATGCAGATCCAGCCGGCCCCATTATAAAGGAAGAGTCCGAGGCTTTTGAATAGGGCATTTACGGACTCAGGCATCTTATCCCTGCCTTTCTCATGGCCAAAGACTGTTATGTAGAGGATAAAGCCGGCAGCCAGAATCGTCCCGCCCTGAAAGCCTCCCCCGGTCCCGCCCGTCCCTATCATCACGTAGAGGCCGAATAATAATATCAAAGGGAACATCAGGCTCGTCGTCACTTCAATTACGACGTCCCTTTTGTGCTCCCGCCTGTCCGCAGTCACAGTCTTCCCCTCCTTCTCATGAGCAGTATGACGCCGATGGCCCCGGTGAGGATGACCGTCTCCTCGCCCATGGTATCATAGCCTCTGTAATCGGCCAGCCCGGCGGTCACAGCATTGATGATAAAGGTCTCCTCTTCCGTCCTCTCTGTGATTCTTACCGGCCAGTTATATCTGTAGACGGAGAGCTTTCCCTCCTCTTCGGAGATGAAATAGTATTGTTGAGGTTCATTGTAGAAGATCTCGCCTTCCTCGATCAGCACATCCCATCCTGACCTGGCATAGATCCGTCCGCCCAGCCACGTGCCTTTCTCTATGTATTCCACCTCGTAGCCGCCCTCGTCCAGTGTGGGATAATTTTCATCCTGACAGCCTTCGCAGGTAGGGCCTTTGATAAAACCCAGGTCATAGATCCTGGTTTTGATCTCTTCGGGGACGGTCCCAGCATTCAGCCTCTCCGTCAGGCCGGCGTCCTCATCGATGGAGAACAATTTAATGTATTTATTCGCAGCAGAATTCTCATCTCCGAAGGCCGGTATATCCTCGACTGCATAAAGAGAGACTGCGGTGAGGAGAAATGCAGTCAAAATGCCCATTGCAGTCAAGGATTTCACAGCGGGAAGATTCATTCCTTCTCCCACCTCGGCACCCTCGACAGGCATGCCATCATCAGAGCAGTTGAGGCACCGGCGCCTACTGCCGCCTCGGTGAAGGCCACGTCGCATGCTCCGAGCTGCAGCCAGACATTGGCCATGATGAAGCTGTAGGCTCCCGTGAGGACTATGGCCGCCAGGAGGTCTCTAACCCACAAGGCAGCAATTGCCACGATCAACAGAAAGAACAAAAGCAACAGATCAATGGGAACTATCATCGCTCTCTCCTCCCTCTTCCATAAATACGTACCCCACTTTCTTCTGCATGGTCTGGTCAACAGTCAGGGAATCGGCGGGCCCTTTCGCTATGGCATGGACGGTGTACCGGCCCTTTGCCGGGTCCACGTCAATGGTAATCGTGCCGGGAGTCAGCGTAATGGAGTTGGCGAATGTGACCAGGGCAAAATCGCTTCTCAAAGTGGTGTCAAATTCAATTATGCGGGGGTCCACCTCCAGCATGCCGAAGACCCTTTTGGCCACATCGATGGATGCCAGGTAAATCTGCCATAGCTCCCAGGATACATAGGGGATAAGCCTCTGCAGCTTCAAGAGCATATTTTCGTCCCGGCTGGGCACGAAGATCTCATAAGTTAGAAATGTCACAATCAGCGCTGAAAGCACTCCTCTGGAGACTTTGGAGAGATCATATGGCTCCGGCAGGTAGACCGTCCAGGCTGATAAGAGCAGCCAGAAGGTGAACATGATGCAAAATGTCAAAAGAATGGAGAATTTCCGGTGCTCTTCTTTCATTTCTTCCATACCTGTCACGCCCTCTTGTCACCTTTTTTCCACACAGGAAGGCCAGTGGTATAGGCCGCTTTCATCAGGGCGTGTGTTCCTGTCGGCCCGGCAAATAAATAGAAGGCCGACACCAGGAGAAGCTTTATGGTTATGAATGTAAAACCTTCGTAAATCATGCAGCCCAGTATTATGAGTACCTGTCCCAGAGTGTCGCACTTGCCGGTGGCATGCAGACGGGTGTAAAAATCGGGGAACTTCAAAAGGCCCACTGTCCCGGTTATCATGAAAAATGCACCTGCTGCCAAAAATACTGTCGATATTACATCTATCGCGAGCATAGTTCTCCCCTTTCTGCATATTTGGCGACAATTATAGTTCCAATAAATGCAATTGCCGCATACATCAATGCGATGTCGATGAACTGTGGCCTTTCAATGATATATCCCACCACGATCAAGAGGACAATGGCTTTTGTTCCTATCACATTGGCGGCGACTATGCGATTAAACGTCCCCGGTCCAAAGATGGCTCTATATGCGCATACTAATATTGTGGCTCCAATTATAATCCCAACTGCAAGAAATGGAATAATCATCATGTTTAATGTTGATCATGATCATATATGTAGTTTTCGCATTCTAAAAGCAATCTGTATAGTCTTTAAATATGACTATATAGATGGACGACACGTTCAATTAATTATAAGCATTAATTGTTATATTTGGCCGTTAAACGACCGTATTGGCCACTATCCAAACAAAATTAAATATATTATTTGCATAATAATAGTTGCCTGAGGGAAAGTGGGCCTGTCGCTATTTAATGCGGGCAATTTTACATGGGCACGAAGGTTGTTGCGGCGAAAACTTCATCATCAATACATGCTAATAAGCCTTATTCGAGGCATAGCAATGGATATATTGCACCTGATGAAGCCCAAACCGCCCCTTTCTGTCGACGAGCTGATCGACAGAGCCGCCAGGTCATGGGATCCCGACTTTCCCGGCAGGGATGAGCTGCCGCGCAAATATGCCGATATCTGCCGCAGCGCAGTTAAATTGGCCATGATAAAGGGGCAAAATCGAGGGTCTTCTCTGCACGACCTGTGCCGGACCCGGGGGATAGACGAATCGGAGGTCATCTCAGCGCTGGAGGCGCTTGCCCTCAGGATTGAAGTGGGGGAGAGCGTATCCGGGCAGATGCAGAGGATGCAGGCTGCTCTGACATCAAAGACCAGGGACCTGTGGCAGAGGATGCGCTGAAGGCGGGATGGCATCTATTCCTATCTGCTCTGGGCTCTTTTGGCGCGGCGCCAGAGGAAGTATCCCGCCATGCAGACGATAACTCCACCCATCTCCAGGAGAAGGACCGTCTTTGTATAGAATTCTGCCACTAGCAGCAGATCCCAGGCCACCAGCATGGCAGCCAGGCCAATGAGCATAATCAATATCGCAGCCGCTTTGGTGGCCAGATTGTTCTTCGTGATCATACACCTCTCTTCAGGCCGGGGACTTTTAAGGGCCTATTTACTGCCGTCGCTTCTCCTCGCATATTAATATATATGATCATCATCTGCGCACAATTCCCGGAGTGGCCAGGTACCACCGCCCCTTCCTGCCTTTAATGAACTCCAGTGCCTGGTAATAGTCCTCGAAGTAAGCCGTCTCTCTGCTGTCCAGGTTGATGACGGTTATGCGCCGCTCCACAGATATGCCCTTCTCGGCTAAAGCTGCCTCAATCTCCAAGCGCAGATCGCTCTTCTTTTTTGGCAGATGTTCATGCGGATCGTCTTCCGGCATGTCCCGCCTCCTCAGATCTTTGCCGGTCGGCCACGGCAGGCGGCCCATCGGATGTATTCGGCGGTGGGAAACTCATGCACCGATGTGGCTACAATCAGCCCTTCCCCCAGCTCCGCCTCAGCGAGGATGCACCTTCCCATTTCATCTCTGAGGACCTCTCTGAAGCCCTCTCCGGGGACAAGGTAGCCGTCGCACTCCGGGGTTCCGGTGCACAGCAGGCAGGAGCAATCTCCTGATGAGTGATCGGCCCGGCGAGCCCCCAGGTCGCAGATGTAGCGCAGCCGTAGCGGCTGAGGCAGCCACTCGTAGCCGTGCTCGGCGACCATGGGGCCGAAGACGGTCAGAACGCCCCCCTGTTTCACAAATGCTGAGATATTCGACCTTATCCTCAGCAGAGCGAGGAGAGCGCTGGAGTACTGGGGATTGGCAAAGCCCGTGGGTATCATCACCGCCTTAAACTGTGGGAGAAAGGGGCTTCCCAGCAGCGACGGGGAGACGAATTGAAAGGAGAGGCCACACTCCTGGAAGAGCTTTCCGTAAAGAAAGGTCCTCTCTCCGATGAGGGCAATATCCGGCATATCTGAGGACAGCACGGGCCGGGCGGGGATAAGCCTTTCCTTGCGTCTCATGCTGAATGCTTTGTCTTTGCCTTTTTTGCTATTTTTCTCCATTAACTTTATTAGTAAATAGCACCGGAGCATATCCTGCGATTGTATATGGAACAGGAATTGATGAGGATCGGCGTATCTCTGCCGGAGAAGCTGCTCTCCCGGTTTGACGAGATCATACTGCAGCGGGGCTACTCTTCGCGCTCGGAGGGCATCAGGGATGCCATCAGGAACTACATTGTCCATTACGAA
>CAYQKI010000029.1:0-19105 GCA_964418105.1 uncultured Methanotrichaceae archaeon
CATTTTGGCATCGTGGCTGAGAAATTCGATGTTGTCCACATTGAAGGGTATCTGGTAGCCTGCCTCGCCCACATCCTCCTGGCAGTGCATCTCCTTCTCGCCCCGGCGGGTCTTCTCTTTGAGGCGCAGAGGCCCGAATACTGCAGCTCCGTCCTCCTCCGGCCGGACGTGAAAGTCCTCCCGGTGCAGAGCAGTGACTATCTCCAGGTCCTCGATGAGCCGGTCGCTCTCCGCCTGCTCGTGAAACTTGGCGATGTCCCAGTTCTCAGATATGTAATAGATCTCCCTCAATGTCGAGCCGCGGTTGTTTTTCAGGTGCTCTTTGATGAGCAGCTCGGCGAGGTGCACCGTCTTGAGGAGGGTCTTGGCACCCCGCACCGTCTTGACGCTCCTGGTCGTCTCCTGGTCCCCGTAGATCCAGACGTCGTCCTTGCTGGAGAACTCGATATTGGCTTTGGTGCGGGAGGGCAGGGATATGTGGGGCACAATGCCCTGCTCGAATTGATTGTAAAGGGTCGCGGCAAGGCCGGTCAGCTTCTCCTGAGCCTTCCTGGCCTTGTCCATTTTATCATCAGATGCCGTCATTATCAGATCACCCTGGCCCCGGTGACGATTTCGGGATCCAAACCCTCCACCACCGGCTCCTTCATCTTGGCTCCGGCTGGGGGTGCATCACCGTTGGACTCGTCCCGGCAGGCTATGCGGTAGCTGAGGGTGGCCTTCTGCCCCGGTGGCAGGGAGAGCTTCCAGTGGTGGTCATATCCGTCGCCTATGGGTATGACCTTCGCCTCCGGGGAGATAGAGTCGGCCTTCTCCGCCAGCAGCTCGTGCAGATTGAAGGAGCGCACCAGGTCGCTGTGGTTTTCCAGCAGTATCTTCACAGAGAGCCGGCCGTCCTCTCTCTCCACCTTCCGGGAGACGTGCAGATTGCCCATGATCCTGGCCACCACCGGCCCTATGTCCGGCTCTTTTCTCTCCAGGACATCGGAGAGCTTTTTAGCTATGCGGGGCAGTATCTTCCTGATGATCTCCTCTTTCTCCCTCCTCTCCGACAGAACGCTCTGCCGGCCCAGATAGCGGCGCAGTTTTCTGGCCACCTCCTTCAGGCCGAGATCGATCTCCGCCAGTATCTCCGGCATATCGGCCACAGCATCTTTGCTCTCTGAAGTGAAGGGGATGTTGGTGGAGGCGATGTGGACCAGCAGCACCACCGGGCCGACGGGAATGCCGCTTCCTGTGGGCTGGCTCAGGGAGTAGTTCTTCCAGGAGACGCCCTCCACGGCGTGAGTCATGGCGCAGGCACCCTGCTGGTAGACCAGTGGCACGCGATTGGCAAAGCGCAGAATCTCCACCCGGCTCTCCTTCTCCAGCTCTCCGCCGTAGCCCAGCCCCACCTCCACCAGGAAGGGATTGCCGGAGTAGACGGATACCGGCCGGACAGTGGTGGCGATGTAGTCCAGACGATACTCCTTCTCCAGGCCCGCCTTGATCAGCTCTTCGCCGATGGGGGATAGGCAGTCCACGGGCGGGGACTTGACCTTGATGGCCTTGAAGGCGGCATGAAGCCTCTTGGCCTGTTCGTGGGTCAGGCCGGCCGGGGGCGTCTCAGGGTCGATCCCTGACCGGCTGCACAGCTCCTGGGCGGAGATGGCGCCGATGGAGGAGAATGTCTCCCTCAAAAAGACGCGCAGCTTCTTCTTGTCCGTATAGCGCAGCAGCTTGATCAACTCACCCAGCTCAATTCCCGCCGGGTGGGGTGATATGGCATAGGCCTTCTTGGGCAGGCTCTCCGTGGCCCTCTCGAAGACCTCCATATTTCCCTCCGGCTCCACCAGGGTGATCCTGGCATGGGGATTGACTATGGCTGCGCTCTTCAGCGAGCCGAAGACCGACTGGCGGCGGCTCCTGACATATGTGCCCTCCATCTCCATCTCCACTCTGGTCCCGCGCGGCCTCTCCCAGTCGGCCTCCTCCGAGCGCAGGATCTCAGGCTCATTCTTGGCGGTGTTGATGAGCAGCTCGCAGTAGTGAGCCGGCCGGTCCGGGGCGATCTTGGATATGACCCGGGTCGGCTTTCCTGAGGTGAGCTGGGAGTAGAGAACTGCCGCGGAGATGCCGATTCCCTGCTGGCCGCGGCTCTGCCGCAGCGTATGAAAGCGAGATCCATAAAGCAGTTTGGCGAAGACGCGCGGTATCTCCTGGGGCACAATCCCCGGTCCGTTGTCCTCCACAATGACCTGATAGTAATCACCGCTCTTTTTGATCTGCACGAATATGTCTGGCAATATCCCCGCATCTTCGCAGGCGTCCAGGGAGTTGTCCACCGCCTCTTTGACGCAGGTGATGAGCGCCCGCGGCGCCGAGTCGAATCCCAGTATCTGGCGGTTTTTTTCAAAAAATTCTGCTACAGAAATGGCCTTTTGCTGCTTGGCCAGCTCCTCGGCAATTTCCATAAAAATAAGGGGGGCTAGAGTTCAGCCCCGACTACGGTTTGAGTGGCTGTGACGTTGTCTATCTCACGAATGACATCCACAAGCTTGTTGAGCATGCTCAGCCCCTCAACCTCGATGATGACCACGAAGTCGAATTCTCCAAAGACATGGTAGACATCCTTGATGCCGTCGATATCCTGCAAGGCATTGTAGACCGTCTTCTCCTGCCCCGGCACCACCTTAACCATCGTTACACCGATTACCATTCTGTTTCACCCATCCTATACACATTCAGCACATTATATAAGACTTTTCAGCTCTTCTTGCCGAAGTCGAAGGTCTCTATATCCTCCTCACCCTCCGGCTCGGACCAGGACTTCAAGGGCTCGCTCTTCCTGGGCCTGGCTTTTCGGGGGGCTGCGCCGGGCTTCTCAGGGGCGCTCTCTGAATATGCCTCCTCTGCCGGCGCGACCGGCTGGCTGGGGGGGATTGCCCCGTCCTCCCTGCCTTTCGGACCGCCCTCATTGATGCTGGCGGAGGTGCCGGCCTGCGCGGCCATATCCGGACTGCCGGGTGTCTCTCCCGCTTCGATGTCCCCGGAGAGTGAGACCAGGGCGCGGAGCACCATCTGTCTGAAGTGCTCGATGTCTGTGTGATAGTGATCCATGGCCCTCTGTTCGTCCTGGGGCGGTGCCTGGGCCGGCATGGCGTCGGCTGTGGAAAAGTCGCCAGATACCTGCACGGGCTTGATGACCTTCAGTGCCGCCAGGCGCTCCAGGGTTCTGCCGGCCGTATCCAGAACCCACTGGTTCTGGGTGGCCCTGTCCACCCTCTGGATGGATTCGGCGCGCAGAGATATGATGATATTTCCATCCTCCGTCTGGTAGAGGTTGGGCTTGCCCACCACGGCCACGAATTCGGGGGGCTCCATGCCCGCCAGTATCTGGGCTGCCTCCGGCTGGTACTGTCCGGCATAGATCAGAATGCTGCCTGTGGGGTCCACCACCCTCCCCCTCCAGTACTCAGTGTCCGATCCGATGTCATCCTTCTCAGTCAGTGTGCCCACCACAAAGACGCGATTGCATTTCGCTCCGGTGGGGGTGAGAAGGTATGATGGAGCATACTGGTTGTTCTCTTCTCCGTCCCGGAAGGAGTAGTTGGAGCTCTTCAGCTCCTCGGCAAAGACCCTCTTGGCCACCTCGCGCGAGAATCCCGCGGAAAATCCTGCCATCTAAATCGCCTCCGCATCTGCTATCAGCCTGTCCACCTGGGCGGCGGTCACAGCAGCCATCTCATTTATGGTCTCAACCAGAAGGTAGCGGTCAACTCTGGGGCCGGTTATGGTGTAGTACTTTCCCACCAGCTTTCCTTCGATGAGGGTTCGCACCACCTCGTGATCCAGCGCCTCCATGGCCATCTGCTTGGCCTCATCCAAAGTGAGGCCCACCAGCCGCTCCGTCATCTCCCGGTTGAGCAGCACATCCTGAACCCTCCGTCCGTCGTCGAGCACTGCCTTGATGCGCAGGTCGTATGTGCCGTCCACCTTGCCGTGTTCGCTGCACACTCCCTTCGCCAGAGAGCGCTTGCAGGACGGGCAGCGCTTGATCAGCCCCGATCCCTTCTGCACATCGACCAGCGCTCCTGAGAACTCCGCCGCCACTGAGCCTATCTCGATATCAATGTCGAGGGGTTCGATCTGGCTGGTGCGGTTCATCTTCACCGAGAACCTTCCTGAGAATTCGTCGGTGACCAGGTTTTTGAGCAGGTAGCTCTTGCCGGCCTCCATATCGGGAAGCTCCGCTTTGGCCCACTTCACAAAGCGGATGGTCCCGGTCTCGTCTCCCACCAGCCCCGACTGAGAGATGGAATCGCTGGTCGACTCCCATAGTTGGGCTACTTTGACTCTCAGGTCCACCCACAGGCCGGCCTCATTGATATCCACCACCTTCATCTCCTGGGCCGCCCGGCTGGCCGGCTTGGCCGTCACCTCCTCTTGCAGAGGCTCTATCTGGCTGGTGCGGTTGAGCTTCAATGAGAATCTGCCCTGGTACTCGTCGGTGATCACATTCTTGAGAAGATAGCTTTTGCCCAGCTCCATTTCAGGAAGCTCGGATTTGCTCCATTTCACAAATTTGATGGAGCCTGTGCCGTCGCCCACCAGGCCGGTCTGAGAGATCGTTGCCGAAGCCGGCTCCCAGAGGTCCAGGACCTTGACCTGCACATCCACCCATCTGCCGGCCTCTTTGATCTCGGATATGCTGACCTTTTCCGAGCCGGACCGGGCCTGGGGAGTTATGCCGTGCTCCTTCAGGAAATAATTTATGACCGATCTCCTTGCCTCGGCTTCAGATACGCGAAAATCCACGATGAGCTTCTTTAAGCGAGAGGCAATCTCTTCCTCAGGGACATCTATCTTCTGCTCCCTGAGACGGGCTACTATCTGATCAACCAGTTCTTTCATTCACAATCCGCCCCCTAATTTTTATTGAGAGGTAGATACAGCTTGCCACTGGAAATATTTAAAGTAAACCTGTGCGGGGCGAAAGTGATCTATTCCAGATTCGTCATGGAATGAGATGATGCAGATTCATGCCTGGTTTGGCGACTTGGACCTGGCCACCGGAGCTCTGCTCAGATCAAGCTGTTCTCAGCCGGCGCAGGGCGAAGCAGGAGAGGCTTTCTCCCCGGACCATGCAGCCGGCACACCCTATCCCATCCCTCAGCCCGACCTGCGTGCCCTGGCGCTGAAGAGCGGCCTTTTTTCCAGCGACGAGCAGTACAATGCGGGCCTCAGGGAGGCGGCCATCGCCCTGGTCAACAGCAGGCTTTTGGCCGGCGCTACAGCCGAGCAGGACCTGCTCTTTGCCGTGCAGGCTATCGACGACATGGCCCAGGCCCTCAACCTGCTGGAGGAGAGGCTCTACGAGTGGTCCCGGCTGCACAGCCAGAAGATTGTGCACGGTCGGGATCTGGCGGAGGGGCTGGTCCGGGACGGAAATATGGGAACGCTGGCCCGTGCCGCCCTGGATCTGAGGTCGTCCAGGAGGGGCCTGGAGGAGGAGGTCATCCTCGCGGTGCAGTCTCTGGCCCCCAATCTCTCCAGCCTGGCCGGGCCGGTCCTGGCGGCCAGGATCATCTCCCGGGCAGGCGGCCTCTCCAATCTGGCCCGCATGCCATCCAGCCGCATTCAGGTGATGGGCGCAGAAAAGTCCCTCTTCAAGCATTTGAGCGGCCATGCCCCATCGCCCAAGCACGGCATCATCTACCGTCATCCCGCCGTCAGCGGATCGGCCCGGAGGCAGCGGGGCAAGGCCGCCAGGGCTCTAGCCGCCAAGCTGGCCATAGCCGCCCGGCTGGATGCCGGAGGATGCAGCCTGTCATCCGATCTGGCCGGGTCCCTGAGCTCTCGCCTCAGTGCCATCAAGCAGAGGGCGGCAAAGGCGAAGAAGCCGGCGAAGGGCTAGAGGATCAAATTTATATTCAATGCCATGAGGAGAGTTATTCTGATGAGAGGGCGGCGCATGTGCTCGATGCTGGGATTCTTGATTGCAGTCCTTTTGGCAGGAGGAAGCCTGATGCTTTCAGCAACAGCTGTGCCGCAAAACCTCACCGAGCACTCCTGGGTATACAGCCAGGGGACCATAAACGACATGCGCATCTATCAGTCCGATTCGGGATACCACGGCCAGAAGATGGTCACAGGAACCAGCGGCACAGGCACAGTCTCACGCACCATCAATGCCCAGGTTTACGGCGGATTCGAGGACGGCTACAATGAGATCATGGCCAACGAGTGGGGCGTCTACCAGAACAAGCCTTCCCGCTACAGCGCACCCATCACCGCATCCGAGCTGAAGAATGCCCTCTGCGCCAAGAACTATGAGGTGGGCTCAGTGTACTCGGAGAGCTACTCCCAGATCAGCGACCTGGTCAAGGATACCTCTGTGGGACAGGACAATCAAACCTCCGTCTATAACATTCATACCGAGGTGGAGGGCACAGCCCACGTGGGAGCGCGGGTGCAGAAGAGCGCCAGCGCCGTGCCAATCTATTCCATGAGCGGCACGTACACTGGTTATACCAACCTCAGGATGTCTCTGGAGACAGGCAATGCCTCAGTGTTGACGCTGCCCTGCCCGTAATACTATTCTCACTTCTTTGTGCGCTTTGTGCTCTTTGTGGTTATTAATAGCCTACAAACTTCACCACAAAGATCACAAAGCTCACAAAGAACGCACAAAGAACAGAGTTTCATTTTCATGGATATGGGTGACAGGAAGTCATGGTCGTTTTTCTGTGCCGGCGTTCGCAGACTGCTCAGTGTAGCGCGCACAGAGAACGCACAGAGACGGATGGATAACTCTCAAGCGTAAAGAGACTTCAATCTGCCCATAGAAAGTAGCGAGGATTGGCCTTTTTTATTCTATGCTTCCTCCAGTGTGAAGTACACCCTGCGGTTGGCCTTGCCCTTGTTCTCAGCCTTGATCATCCTTATCCTGCCCACTTCGCCGGTGTTCTTGACATGAGTTCCGCCGCAGGCCTGCCGGTCGATGCCTTCTATCTCCACAGTCCGGATCATATCCCGGTCGGGAACCTGCATGGCCAGGCGCACCAGGTCGGGTATGGCCAGGGCCTCTTCTCTGGAAATCATTCTGGTGGTGACGGGAAGCTTCCTGGCGGCTATTTCATTGGCCTTCTCCACATACTCGCTCATCTTCGCTTTGTCAAAGATCTCCAGGGAGAAGTCCACCCGCGATCTGGTCAGATCAATCTGGTTGCCTGTGATCTTCGCCCCCGTCCCGGCAAAGATGACGGCGCTGAGGATATGGCAGGCGGTGTGGCTGCGCATGAAGGTGTAGCGCCTCTGCTCGTCGATCTTGCATGAGACCCTCTCTCCGGGAAGAAGGCCGGCGTGGTCCAGCATGTGCACAGCACCAGCATCGCAGTTCTGAACTTCGACCACGGAAAATCTCTCCCCCTCGCGGAGCAGAAAGCCGAGGTCTGTGGGCTGGCCTCCCGACTGGGGATAAAATGCGGAGCGATCCAGGACCACCCTCTCTCCGTCAGCTTCAGTCACAGTTGCTTCAAAGGCCCAAAGATAGCCGTCCTCCAGGTACATCTCCTTCATGAATAGGTGTGTGAATCCTCCTCTCTCAATAGTCTGACGGGCGGATTAATTTGATAAATGTTTTAAAATATTTCTACTGATTCTGCAATATTCTATTTTAAGAGAATTATTTTCGACGAAACTTATATATATGTTATCACTCGTTATGCCGCTGGTGACCGCATTGGATACAACAGCCGTCGCAGACCTGAAAGTCGAACGCGATGAATTTGCCTCCATACTCATGAAGGTGGGCCTGAAGAGAAACGTGGCCAAGGTTTTAACATATCTGGCTGCAGTGGCAGAGGCAACCTCCCGCGAAATAGAGATCGGATCGGACCTCCGCCAGCCTGAAGTGAGCATTGCCATGAGGGAGATCAGGAAGCTCGACTGGATTGTGGAGAGGGATGAGAAGAATCCGGGAAAGGGCCGTCCTTATCGCATCTACAGGCTGAACAAAAGCCTTCCCGAGATCGTGGAGTTCTTGGAGCAGGAAAAGTCAAAGGAATCTGAGAGAATAATGAGACAGATCGAAAAGCTCAAATCCCTGAAATCCAATTAAAATAATATTACTACTAATCATAAATCTTCGAATTGCCTGCCGCTTTCGGCGGCGCATACCATTCTTTTTTTTTAATTCATTTTTCAATGCAAAAAACTATTATACTAATACACTGCTAGAATATGGCAGAAATGAGGATGGGGGATGGAGATGAAGTACATCATCGACGAAGCCCTGGGCAGATCTGAGGCCGAGAGCAGAATCAAGCCGACCAGCATGGTCCAGAGCGATGAAGAACTGGTGTCGGTTCTGGAAGAGCTGACCACGGTTATCAGAGTTATCGGATGCGGTGGGGGCGGCTCGAACACCATTGACCGCCTGGCGGAGTGCGGCATCCAGGGAGCTGAGCTATTTGCCATCAACACCGATGCCCAGCATCTGCTGCACATCAACGCCGACCGGAGGTTCCTCATAGGCCGGCGCACCACGCGGGGCTTGGGCGCAGGAAGCCTTCCGGCCATAGGTGAAGAGGCGGCAGAGGAGGACATCGATGAGATCAAAGCGGCCGTGGACGGCGCTGACATGGTCTTTGTCACCTGCGGCCTGGGCGGCGGGACAGGCACGGGAGCATCCCCGGTGGTCGCAGAAGCAGCCCGCGAAGCAGGAGCCCTCACCATATCCATAGTCACCATCCCCTTCAGCGCCGAGGGCAGCATCAGGATGCAGAATGCCGAAGCCGGCCTGAAGAGGCTCCGCGAGGTTTCGGATACCGTCATCGTGGTGCCCAACGACCGCCTCCTCGATGTGGTCCCCAACCTCCCCCTCCAGGCGGCCTTCAAGGTGGCGGATGAGGTGCTGATGCGCTCCGTCAAAGGCATCACTGAGCTGATCACCCGCCCCGGACTGATCAACCTCGACTTTGCCGATGTGAGGACGGTGATGACCAATGGAGGCGTGGCCATGATCGGCATGGGCGAGGCGGACGGCGAGGAGAAGGCCCGCGATTCGGTGATGAAGGCCCTGCGTAGCCCCCTCCTGGATGTGGATGTCTCCGGAGCCACCTCCGCTCTGGTCAATGTGGTGGGTGGCCCGGACATGACCATCACCGATGCCGAGACGGTGGTGGATGAGGTCTACCAGAAGATCAATCCCGATGCCCGCATCATCTGGGGGGCGCAGATTGATCCTAACCTGGAGCACACCATTCGCACCATGCTGGTGGTAACCGGTGTATCCTCTCCCCAGATACTGGGAAAGGAGATGTCCCGCCGGGTGACAAACCGGCACGGCATAGACTTCCTGCCCCGCCGGGCCCGCTATTGAGACGGCCTGAGACTGCCTATAATTCCCTCAATTCAAGATTCGCATGTGCTAGCATGTGCCATGTCAATAGATAAAATTATAAGGCTTTCAATCGATCAGCTTAACAATTATTTCCACGGAGCGGATGTGATAGAATTCTTACCGAGAAGGTGAGCGGCGAGCTTGAGATGCTGGAGAGGCACCTGGTCATCCTCAAGCAGGTGGTTGAAAATGAGCCCATCGGTATCCTCAAGCTGGCGGAGGAGACGAAGATTCCCAGCCACAAGGTACGTTATTCCCTGCGGGTGCTGGAGCAGGAGGGGCTGATCAAGGCCTCGGCTCCGGGAGCCGTAACCACTGGGGAGACGGCTGCTTTTTTGCGGGAGCTGGATGCAATGATTGAGAGTCTGGCGAGAAGGGCAGAGGATCTCAAGAGGATCAAGATAGCGAGGTAGATGCTCTACAGCAGAATTGCAGATAGCCTGCAAGAGATCTCGAATACCCCTTTTTCCAGGAGGGCGGAGGTCGCCGCCGGCCTTCTTGGTTCGGTATCAGTCGATATGCTCTGCCCTGTGGTGCGCCTGGCCCTGGGCGAGCTGTGGCCGCGCTGGGAGGAGAGGGAGATGGGCACCGGGCCGGAGGCTGTGGCTGCCGCTCTGGCGGAGGTGAGCCTCCTCTCCGCTCCGGAGATGTCCAGACTGCGGGAGGCGGAGATGGATATGGGTGCTGTGGCACAGGCAGCCCTCTCCCGAAAGGGGCAGAACTCGCTCTCCTCAGAGCCCTTGGCGGCATGGGTGGTTTATGATGTTTTGAGGCAGGTCTCCCGGCAGAGCGGCAAAGAGTCGGAGCAGAGGAAGGCCGCCCTCCTGCGGGGCCTTTTTCTCCAGGCTACTCCCCTGGAGGGCAGGTTCATAGCCCGCACAGCTCTGCGCAGCATGAAGTCCGGCATCAGCCACCGGACCATGATCTCCGCCATATCCGCTGCCCTCTGCTGTGAGCCCTACCGTATATCGCAGGCATTCGGCCTGCTCCCCGATTTGGGTCTGGTGGCTGAGGCTGCGGGAAAGGGTGATCTGGAGGCAATTGTCATGCAGCCGTCCATTCCCGTCAGGAACATGGTCTATGGCCGGTGCAGGGGGATGGGCGCAATTGGTCCCCAGGGCTCCGCCGATCTGGCAAGCCCATCAGCTCTGCCGGACCCGGCCCTGCCCAAAGAGTCTGCCCTTCTGCCCGTTTATCCCGGATTGAGGGTACAGGTTCATAAGTCAAAACGGGATGTATTCATATTTACATCTCAATTGAGGTCAGCCACATCCGCCTGCCAGGGGCTGGCCCGGATAATTGAAGAGATGGACGCCGAGTTTATCATAGACGCATATCTGATGGGCTTTCAGAGCTCCGGCTCCGGGCAGGAGCAGGGCGCCCCTTCCTCCAGCCGCATCTGCAGCCATAGGGAGATGCTCAGATACATCAACCGCCGCCGCCACTCCAGGAAGAGCAGCCTCTCTCCTTCCCTGCTGGCCTACGACATTGTCTACCTGAATGCAGAGAGCCTCTGCAATGTTCCCTACCGGGAGAGGCGCAGGCATCTGATCTCTCTACTGGGCCCGCCCAAAGCCATGCCCTTTTCCGGGATCTCCGCCTCACCCCAGTGGGATCTTTCCGAGGTTGCAGACGCATCCGGTCTTCTCATGCAGATCAGGAAGGAGGGGGGAAGGGCGTTGCTGCTGCGGGATGGGGAGGGAAGCTACCTGCCGGGCGAAAGCAGCCGGAAGGACTGCATCATGCGATGATCCTCAGACCATTCGACCCCTGGAAGAGCCCTTTATGCACCTGCCCTGCCAAGTTCAGCCTCAACCCTTACACCGGCTGCCCGCATGGCTGCCTCTACTGCTATGCCTCATCCTACATCCCCCGCTTCTCCCAGTGCCGCCCCAAATCCGGCCTGCTGAGGAGGCTGGCCGGGGAGGCGAAGAGGCTTCCGCCAGCCAGCCTTGTGGCCCTCTCCAACAGCTCCGATCCCTATCCGCCCCTGGAAAAGGAGCTGGGGCTCACCCGGGGCTGTCTTCAGATCATGAAGGGCCGGGGGCTGTCTGTGCAGGTGGTGACCAAATCCCATCTGGTAGCAGAGGACGCCGGTCTTCTCGCCGGGATGAGGTCCTGCGCGGCCATAACTGTGACCTGTCTTGATAATGGCACCTCCCGCCGGCTGGAGCCGGGAGCGCCCCTGCCCGGCCAGCGCCTCGCTGCCCTGCAGAGGCTGGCGGATGAGGGCGTCGCCGTCTCGGCCCGCATAGATCCCATCATCCCCGGCATCAACGACTCTCAGATAGAAGATCTGGTTTCCGCAGTATGCCGGGCCGGTGCGGCCCACATAACCTCATCTACATTCAAAGCCCGGCCTGGCAGCCTCAAGAGGATCTCATCCGCCTTTCCGGAGGAGTGGGAAGCCCTCCGGGGCATTTTCGAGAGGGGCGAACTGATTTCAGGGAGCATCTACCTGCCGGTGGACCTGAGGCGGTCTCTCATGGAAAGGGTAAAGGCGGCAACTGAGGAGGAAGGAGCGACATTTTCATCCTGCCGGGAAGGAGCTGCGCCTCCCGCGGGGATAAAATGCGATGGGACCCATCTCATAAATGCGATGCCTGCTTCTAATTCCAGGGCCGGTCCATGAAAGTCTATTTATATGAAGAATAACTAGACTTGACGACAATTCTTCTCAAAAGGGAGGATGTTCAATCTATAGTCATAAATGCTATGCGCTAAGGGAATAGGAGGAATTCAATATGAGGAATGTTCTGGCTATTACTGTGGCCCTCACTATAGCGGCTGTCGTCATAATGCCTGCTCTGGGTTACACCAATCAAGCAGCAGGGAATCAGTCATATTCGGTAAAATCAGGAGATAAGATCGATTATAGCTTCACTACGGACGTCCCGGCCCATAATCTGACTTCGGATATGGTGTCCTATCCATACTCCTTCCAGTCTTCCGGCGTCAAGAGCACCAGGATGCCCGGCACCTTCCAGCAGGGCGCCGTCCAGCCTTACTCGGTAAAGGTTGACAGCGCAGAGAATGCCATAGACCTGGGCGGAAAGGCCAAGAAAGATGCCGCGCTGCTGGGTAGCATGAATCAGCAGGCAAAGGAAGAGACCAAGCCAGCGGAAGAGATAGAGACCGCACCAGTAGAAGAGGCCGAGGCCCCCGCTTCCGTAGCCGCTCCCTCAGCTAAATTCACAATCGAAGGCATGGCCTTCAATGACAGCAATGCCAACTCCACTATGGATGCCGATGAGGCAGGCATTGCCGGCTTGACAGTGAATCTGGAGGGTGCCGCGACCAACAGCGCTATGACCGGAGCCGATGGAAAGTTCTCCTTCACAGGTCTCGATGCCGGTGAGTACACTGTCTCTCTGGCGGCGGTTGAGGGCTGGAGCACCATCTCTCCCGCAGAAGGCAAGATCGCCGTGACCATCGCCGATGCCAATATTACCGGTCTGCTCTTCGCCAACCAGCTCATGCCCGTGGCTCCCGCACCCGCTGCAGCCGAGAACGTCACGGCAGTGGTCGATATCAACGCCACAGCCAACGCCACAGCAGTCAACGCCTGAGTCTGAGATAAGAGTCATTAGCTGATGGAAATCAAGGCCCTGAATTTCAGGGCACTTCTTTTCGTTTTTTCCACTCTATCTGAAGCGGCCTGCACCGAAAATCTTTCATATTTGGCGGGTAGCAATGGTAATTGGGGGTGAATGTATCATGGATGCAAGGATGTTGATGGTGGGCGTCTCTCTGGCGCTGCTCATGGTGCCGGCCTGGGGCACCGGGCTATCTGGATCTGGTTCCTGCCAGTCGAGAAACGATACTGAGGCCTATTGCATCAATCACGGGGGATGTCCCAGAGATGGGAACTGCTATTTTCCGGACGGCAGTTACTGTGAGCTCGTCTCCTTTTTCAACGGAACCTGTCCCAGCAGGGAATTCTATGAGCAGGAAGCGTGGATGGCCGAAGCCTACTGGTTCCTCAATGGGGATACTTTATACTACTCTCCCTACACAAACAACAGCAGCTACAATTCCAGCGCTTCATAGAACCGCTATAAAAAATGCCGTATTGAATGGGATGGGAAAGGAGTATGGCGTCGCCTTCTCCTCTCCTGCCGTCTAGCCCAGGATCTCTTTTTTGAATGTATCAAAGCCGATCTCGTCTATGAACTCGCCCAGGCGCTGCTTCTTGGCGCGTTCCCTGTAATAGTTGACGATCTTGTCGATCAGGGCGAATACCTCCTGATCGGAGAGATTCTCAGCCAGCAATTGCCCCAGCCTGGGCCGGACGCCGCTGCTTCCCCCAACCAGGAGCCTCCATCCTTTGGCAGTACCGATCAGGCCGATGTCCTTTACCGCCGGCTCGGCGCATGAGTTGGCGCACCCCGAGACTCCGAACTTGAACTTCCAGGGAAGGGACATACCGTGATATTTCTCGTCCAGCTTCAGCCCGACGCCGACCGAATCCTGCTGGCCGCGCTTGCAGAATGTGGTTCCTGGGCAGATCTTGATGCTGCGGACACACAGGCCAATGGCTGCGCCGGCCTTCATGCCCAGGTCCTTCCAGGCGTCGTCGATGTCCTCGGGATCGATCCCAACGATGGCGATTCTCTGGGCGGATGTGATCTTGAGGGCCTTGGCATGGTACTTCTCAGCCACATCGGCGATCCTTCTCAGGCCGGCCGGATCGATTATACCCCCCGGTATGTGCGGAGCTATGGCGAAGGTCTCTTTGTCCCTCTGCACAATCGCTCCCTTTTCCAGAATGTCTTTGGACATGTTCCGTTCTCCCTATGCGATTTGAAAGCCAATGATTTAAAACAGGTCATGCGGCTTTAGAATATAAATGTTTCAAGCGCAGCAAGAGGCTGAAGGAAGAATAGCGTTTTATTATTACGAGATGGCTGATGAGGAGCCTATTTGAGTCATCTTGCGGCTCATTTCCCCATCAGCATCGCATTGCAGACATCATGCATGTGCCTTGGCCTGCAAGGCTGCCCCGCCGGGCCGGCTCTTGCGGTGCCTCATGACGTGGCGCGAGCGTTTTTCCATGATTTCATCGCTCTTCACCCACTCACCCGTCTCGTCGTCCTTCTCGTACTGATCCTTCACGGCCGACCAGGCAGCTTCGTGAGATGCCCTCTCGCGAACTGCTTCCTCGGAAGTATCCAGATCCTCCCAGCAATTGTTGTAGGCCTTCATGTAAATGGCCTTGGCGCGGCTGGGCAGATTTCGCACGCTCTTGGGCAGCTCGCTTATGCTCTCGTATGGCATCAAATACACCTCCTGTCATTGGTTGAACTGTTAGGTAACCTGCTTACTATGTAGATCCAGGTAAAAAGGTTTTGGGAGGGAAGGCCGGCAAGTGCCTGTCATCCCGGCATAATATCCCCGCCGCCAGGCCGGGGAGGGGAAAGCCGCCTACCAGGTCCTGCCTGCGGATTTCAACTGCAATCGGCTCGTTATTGCAGGCGCGTTTACATGGATTTCTTCAGTTTCTCGATTTGCTCTTTCGCGGCGTTGATATCGGTAGACATCTTATCTTTGCCGGTGACGGGCTGGGCAGAAGCGCTCTCCGTTGCGGCGGCTGTATCCTTGGCATCAGTGCCGGAGGCAGTGGCCGTCTCCTGCACAGAGGCCGGGATGGTGCTGTCCGGGCAGTAGCCGGGAGTTAGCGGTGTTGTCTCCTCGATAATCCTGATACTGAGGTTGGTCAGAAAATCAGATCTCAGTTCGCTGCTCATATTGACATCCATCAGCAGCAGAGCTATGGTCTGGTTAACCGGCTGGTAAGCGATCAGGTCCATATTTCCGATCTGCCCCAGGAGAACCTGTCCCGGAACAGATTCGTTGTATTCGGTCTGGGCCAGGATGGAGTCAAAGGCTTCCAGGTACGGCTTCAGTTCGGCGCGCTCAAGTTCCTCTTGAGGTGCCTGGCATGGATAAAGAAGGTGAAGCTCCACTTTATTTCCATCCAGCGTTATTGATGCTGCGACATCTTTGCCGCCCGTATAATTTTGTACTTTGATATAGTCGCCCACCACATCTACCTGCTCTGGAACGCAAAAACCAAATTTGGCATAGCCTAAATCAGCTTCCTGGCATATGCCCTGAGCCAAAGCTATTAGCGCAATCATAAGGCCGAACATGATGCCGATGAGAAGCGGCACCTTTGAAAAGGACAATGATCTGCTTTGCTTGAATTTCATTCAATCCACCTCATTGCTTTTTTTTGTCTCCCCTTTCAGATTCTAATATATATCGAATATATCTGTTTAGGTTTATAACTCTCAAACTATTTAGCCGTTTCCAGGAGGCTTTCTGCTGGCATAATAAATGGATATGCATCCTTTCCCGGATTGTGCTGTTCTTGTATCTCTTATTTGATATAGCTGCCCCGATATAGTAATATACTTGAAAAGCACGTAGCCAGTTGCCATAATTGATTAACATTGGCATTAGAATATGAGTGGAGGAGATTGTTGTGAAAATGACATGCAATGCGCTTTATTTTGCAGCGGCGCTGCTGGCTGTATCCATGTGCGCTGCGGCATCGGTTGTGATCAATGAGATCGAGGTCAATCCACCCGAGGGCGGCGTGAACTGGCTGGAGATTTACAATCCCGATAACGAGAGCGTGGACATCAGCGGCTGGACGGCAGAGATCGTTGACGGCAGTTGGGTCGGCAAATTCGATGCAGCTCCCAATGCAACCATACTGCCATCCAGGGGATTCTATGTCTTCACCGGCGAGCCCTCCTGGAACCACAATGACGGCGGATATGCGGTTCTCTACAGCGCCTCCGGTGAGGAGGTTGACAGGAGCGCCAGCCGCCAGGATACCATGAACAACGACTTCACCTACGGCAGGAATCCCGATGGCTATGACACCAACTCCGATGGAGACTGGGGCCTCTCCGCCGGCAGCAAGGGATCGTCCAACGCCTGATGAGAAAGTATAAAATCAAGAAAACACATCATACTGCAAAAAATTAAAGGAGAGTGGAATCACGAAATCCATGGGAATAAAGGCATTTTTCGCCTTTCTGGGGCTCTTTGCCCTCTGCGCGCCGGGTTTGGGCGACGTGGTGATCAATGAGTTTGAGCTCAGCCCGCCCGACAATGGCACCGTCTGGGTAGAGCTGTACAACACCGGGGATCAGGCAGTGAATCTGACCGGATGGACGGTCAACATCGTGGACACTCCCTGGCAGGGACTAATTCCCCTGACGGGCAGCATCGATGCCAAGGGATTTGTGGCCTTTGACGGCCAGGATAGATGGGTCACCACAGGCAACGGAACCATCTTCCTCTATAATGAAGCAGGTGTCGAGATGGACAAGACCCCCCAGCAGAGCGACATGTCCCACAGCGACTTCACATACGGACGGCTTCCGGACGGACACAAGACCGACACACGCGCAGACTTTGCCTTCATGATGGCCAGCAAGGGGAGATCCAATAGCGCAGGCGGAGTGAAAGCCTGAACAAATAACTTTTTTTTAGCTGATCAGCAGAGTGTAGGCAACGTCCCTGGCAAAGACCCTGGTGTGCTCGCTCTTGTTGATGATTCCACCCTGGCCGTCCCTCTGCCAGACGGAGATGGTATGGGTCTTGCCGGAGCCTACTATCAGGTGAGCTGTGCCGTCCAGGGTGCCGTCGCTGCCATCGCTCCCGAAGAATATCCCGTCCACGTAGAGGTCAAAGCCCCGAAACCTCTCCGATTTTACAGTGACCAGGGACTCGCCGATGGAGATGTCGCCAACGTCCTGAAACGTGGGAGTGGTCTGCTCCGGTCTGGGCTGCACATCCAGCATAATAGCTCCTCCGGGCTCGCCCTGGCAGACCATGAGCAGAAAGATGCGGCCCGGTCCGCCGGGAACCAGGCGCAGCAGATTGTAGCCCTCCTGGAATTTGTAGTTGTAGTGCTTTATGCTGCTGTTTGAGTAGGATATGAGGTAGAGGTCGGCGCTTGCCGAGTTGTTGCAGGAGGCTATGATGTCCACCGCCTCCGACGCCACTGATTGCAGGCTGCGGCTCCAGTTTGTGCCGCTTTCTATCCACAGACAACTCTCTCCTTCGATTTCTTTGCTCAGATATTGGGAGAAGTTCTGCGGCTCGCCAGCCAGGAAAACCGCCTGTGGCTCCCTGCCGCTGAGGTTTATGGGGATGGGGCTGGAGAGCACCGTCTGCTCTGCCGGCGTCTCCGATTTCGCCTCTCTCTGCCAGGGCTGCTCGCTCCAGCTCTGGTTGTAGGCGGCAGAGGCAGATGCCGGGCAGGCCGTCAGCCAAAGCAGCATGAGCAGCAGGAGCAGCCGCAGCGCCGGCAGCATCGCGCCCTTCATTTCACATGGTCTCCAGAGCGGCAATTCCCAGGGTCTCCAAGGTCGCCCGCAGGGCGTTTCTCGCTGCTATCGCCAGGGCAATCCTGGCCCGGCGCATATCGGGCTCGGCGTCGAGAACGGGGCTGTAGCGGTAGAAGAGGTTGAAGCTCTCCGCCAGTTCCCGGGCATATGTTGCCAGGTGGTGGGGCTTGAGCTCTCTCGCCGCCCGGTCGATGACCAGGTCGAACTCGGCGATCTTCTTGATCAGAGCTATCTCATAGTCGCCTGTGAGCAGATCGGCATGCAGTGAGGCGGCAGGGGTGGATGATATGGACTTGATTTCCTCCTGGGTGACTGCACCCTCCGCCACTGCCTTTCGCAGGATGCTGCAGGCCCGGGCGTGGGAGTACTGGATGAAGGGCGCGGAGAGCTTCTCGAAGTCCAGGGCCTGTTTCCAGTCGAAGGTGGTGGCCTTGTCGGCTGATACCCGGACCACATCGTAGCGCACGGCTCCCGCAGCTACCTGGGCGGCGACCTGCTTCAGGAAGGCCTCGCTCTCCTCCGGGCGTCTGAGCTTTACCTCCTCAAACGCCTGCTTTTCCACCTCATCGAGAAGCTCGTCGGCGGAGATGAACTTGCCCTTCCTGGTGCTCATGGAGCCTGTGGGAAGGGATACGAACTCGAATATGACCACCTCCGGCTCGCGAACGCCCAAAAGCCGCAGCGCCGTGCGCAGCTGCCCGGAGACCAGCTTGTGGTCCGCCCCCAGTATGTCCACGGAGCGGTCCGAGTTCTGGGACTTCCAGCGGTGATAGGCCAGGTCGCGGGTTATGTAAAGAGAAGTGCCGTTGGCCCTCTTGAGGACCATCTTCTTCTCAAAGCCGTGGGCGGTGAGGTCGAGCTGGTAGGCCCCATCCTCGAGCTGCATGAGCCCCGTCTTCTCCAGAAGGCCCACAATCTCGGCCACGTCGCCTTTGCGCACAAACTCCGACTCCCAGTGGTAGGAGTCATGGCGGATGTTCATCCTGGAGAGCGTCTGCTCAATGCCGGTGATGGCGTACTTGACGGCGCTCTGGATCTTGGCCACGATCTCTCTGTCCCCGGCCTCGTAGCGCTGTATCACCGAGTCGGCCTCGTCCCTGATCTCAGGATTGGTCTCCATGAGCCGGTTGGCGGCGATATAGACCTTGGCTATGGCGTGGTCGGCCTTGCTGCCGTCCAGTTGGAAGTGATCGCACCCGACGACCACCATGGCCTCCTGGCGGCCCATATCGTTAACGTAATACTGTGCGTCCACTGTGCAGCCCGCCCGGCGCAGTATTCGGACCAGCGTGTCGCCTATCACCGAGTTTCTGATGTGGCCCACGTGAAGCGGTCCATCGGGATTGGCGGA
>CAYQKI010000030.1:0-7612 GCA_964418105.1 uncultured Methanotrichaceae archaeon
TGGCTATACCTTTTCCGGCGATGTCCGGGGCGCTGCCGTGAATGGGCTCGAAGAGAGCCTTGGCCGGGCCCACGTTGGCGCTGGCGCACAGCCCCAGGCTGCCGATGACTCCCGCTGCCTCATCGCTCAGGATGTCGCCGAAGAGGTTGGTTGTGACCAGCACATCGAACCTGTCCGGATTTACCACCAGATTGTAGGCGGCGGCGTCAACCAGCATATCCTCGCAGTCTAAAGCTCGCCGGGCAGCCACAGACCGGCAGACCTCCAGGAAGAGCCGGTCGGAGCGCAGGACATTGGATTTGTGCACAATGGTCAGCCTCCTTCTGCCCGTGGCCAGGTCGCAGGCCTTCTCGGCGATCCTCTCCGAGCCGCGGCGGGTGACCACCCTCAGTGTGCGCGACTCCTCCACCCCCACCTCTTCCAGGCCGGAGTACAGCCCCTCCGTGTTCTCCCTCACTATGATGAAATCCAGGCCACTGCCCCGGAAGGGCCGGATGTTGGCATAGAGGTCCAGCCCCTTTCGCAATCGCAGCAGGACGCTTCTGTAGTTGGGATCGGGCGGGGTGCTGATGGCCCCGAAGAGGATGCAGTCGCACTCTTTGACCGCCGCCAGGTCCTCATCGCTCATGGCCTGTCCCGTCCTCTGCCAGCGGCCGCAGCCTATATCCAGAAATATCCTCTCGAAGTCAGCGCCCGCGGCATCCAGCACCTCCAGGGAGCTTCTCACCACCTCCGGGCCGATGCCGTCTCCCGGGATCACAGCCACTCTCTTTGAGCCGCTCATCTTCCATCCCTCCTCTCCCTGACCGACTGCGCCAGTTGCCGGACAGCCAGAGCGATCTGCCAGGCTCCATCTCCCCAGTGCACCGCCATGCCCAACTGGCCCGCCTTTGCCGCCGGCCCCCGCCGCTCCGACCGGCAGCAGCGGGTGAGAAAGGGTCGCGAGGGCTGCAAAGCCCGGTGGCTGCTGGAGAGGGGGCAGACATTGACCAGGTCGTACTCGCTATGGGGGTGGCCTGCCAAAAAAATCTCCCGCGACACTTCGCAGCCCACAATCTTCGGCCTGTCATGTAGCACGGCATCGCAGTCCAGGCTCCGCCCCAGCCCTGCTGCCCGGCAGGGGTAGTAGACCCCTTCTCCCTCATAGCCGCGGATGTCCAGGACTTTGGGAACGAAGCGCACCATCAGGTCGCTGAGAATGCCGCACTCCTCCAGCCTGCCCAGGACATAGAGCAGCCAGGGCGGGTCCGGGGGAGAGACATCCAGGACATCAATGGCCAAAACCTGGGAAGGATCGGGATCTTTCACAAAGGTGATGTGCTCATCTGGCCCATGAAAGACGACGGTGTTGACTGTCGCGGCACCGGGGGCCGCGGCATAGGCTGGGCCACATTGCTCTGCACCCCTCCGGCAGACCTGCCCCGCCAGGTCGATGAGAAGTGTCCTGTTTCTGGTGTCAACCCTCTCTTTGTAAAACAGAATCTGGCTTCCACTGGCCAGCAGCCGCAGGTCCTGCACCTCCCGCAGAAAGCCTTCGCCCCGGCTGCTGACCTCGTAGAGCCTGGGCCCCTCCCGGCTGATCAGATATCTGGTGGAGAAGTAGACTGGATCGCCCCGCCGCTCCCCATCCTTTATGCCCACCTGCTTATAGTCTTCAGGAAAGATCATACCAGGCCCTTCTGCTTGCGGCGGTGCCTGACCAGGCCGCCGTCGGAAAGGATCTCCATGAGAAAATCGGGCAGACAGGTGCCCTGAAAGGTACGATCTCCCACCTGCACCGTCCCCCGGGCCAGGTCCACGGCCACCGCCTCTCCCTGGGAGCACTCCACATCGGCTTCGATGAGGGGCAGGCCCACGTTGATGGCATTTCTGTAGAATATGCGGGCGAAGGAGCGGGCCACCACCACCGCCACCCCGGCGCCCTTGAGGGCATGGGCCGCCTGCTCGCGCGATGAGCCGCTGCCGAAGTTTTTGCCGGCCACAATCACATCACCCTTCTGGACCTGGGCGGCAAAATTGGGGTCCAGCCCTTCCATAGCATGCTCCGCCCAGAGGCGGGTGTCCTTGGTGCGCAGATACTTGCCGGGGATGATCACATCCGTGTCCACATCATCTCCAAAGATCCAGGCTCTGCCCTTGATCATGATTATTCAGCCCCTCTTTGCCCCCTCTCTTCGAGCCTCAGGCATAATACCCTTTGCATTTTCCAATCACATTCGCCCCGCGCGCGGCATGCCTTGAAATGGCGGCAGAGGAGAGTGAGCGGGAGAGAATGGGTTTGGCCCTGCACAGGGAGCCGAAGGCGGAGAGGAGGGAAATTTTTGGGGCTGTTGCCGATAGAAAGGCCATGGAGCTTTTCACAGCCAAAGAGATACTGCAGGAGGTCTTCGGAGCCAGCCGGTCCGAGGTCGTGGAGATGATCCGGCTGCGCCTGGAGTTGCAGGCAGCGATCTGAAAAGGAAATATGATATAAGAGCAGATGTCATATTATTATCATGATTCTTGGCATATGCGGCAGCCCCAGGAGCATGGCTACAGAGCATATCCTGGGACGGGCCCTCCAGATGCTGGAGGAGAGGGGCTTTGAGACGGAGCTGTTCAGCGTGCGGGGCAGGAACATCAGCCCCTGCCGGCACTGCGACTACTGCCTCAAGAACAAGCACTGTGTGATCAATGACGAAATGCAGGAGCTCTATCCCCTCCTGGGGAGGGCGCAGGGATTTGTCATCGCCACTCCTGTCTATAACGGCAGCATGAGCGCCCAGAGCAAGATCGTGATCGACCGGACGCGGGCCGCCCTTGCCGCCGATCCGGTGTCATTGCGCCGCAAGCCGGGCATGGCCATAGCAGTGGGCGGGGACCGTATGGGCGGCCAGGAGCTGGCGTTGCAGCAGATCCACTCTTTCTTCATTCTCAACGGCATGATCCCGGTGAGCGGAGGATTCTTCGGCGCCAACCTGGGAGCAACCTTCTGGTCTCGCGATACTCTGGAGGGAGGCATGCAGGATGAAGAGGGAATGCGCTCTCTAAGAAAGACAGTCCGTCGCTTCGCAGAGACTCTGGCATGGCTCAGCGAAAAGGAAGGGGCAAAGTCGGGAGGGCCGGAGGCTGTAAAGCCGGGGAGTGTGTGAAGCCGAAGCCCGGAAAGCTAGTTATCGGAAGAGAGCTGATTATTGAGGGGTGGCTATTATGGCAAAGGCTAAAGCGAAGCGGAAGATCGCCTGGGGAATTACAGGCAGCGGCGACCGCATCACTGAGACGGTTCGGACCATGATCGAGCTGCAGAAGCAGTATGATGACTTGGTGGATGTGCGTGTCTTCGTATCCAGGGCGGGTGAGCAGGTCATCAAGTACTACAAGCTCTTCAATGACCTGGAGAAGAACTTTGACAAGGTATGGGTGGAGATCAATGCCAATTCCCCATTTCTGGCCGGGCAGCTCCAGACCAGGCGCTACGAATTTCTCCTGCTGGCCCCGACCACCTCCAACACCGTGGCCAAGATCTCCCTGGGCCTGGCCGACTCCCTGCTCTCCAATGCCGCCATTATGTCCCAGAAGGCCTTCGTGCCCACTTACATCATGCCCTGCGACTATATGCCGGGAGTCCTGACCACCATACTCCCTGACGGCAGCGAGATGAAGCTGCGCATCAGGAAGGAGGATGCCGAGCACGTGGACAGGCTGCGCCAAATGGAGGATGTCTTTGTAATCGAAAGGCCGGAGGAGATTGCCGGCATATTCGAGAAGCATTTCACCGAGGCAGCAGCCGGCAAATAGCAGTATGCCTCGAAAGGGTTTTGTACTTAAGAGTCCATCGTCCTCTTATTACGGTATTGGTCAAAAGTAATACTGGTGTTTCCATGAAGGCTTCCAAGGACGTTGGCATACTCGTGCTGGGCCACGGCTCCAGCCTGCCCTACAACAGAGAGCTGGTGGAGTGCCTTGCCGGCATGATCGGCAAGATCCACCCCGGACCGGTCAGAACTGCTTATCTGAATATGAACCAGCCCAGCATCCCGGAGGGGCTGAAGGGCTTTGCCGGAACGGGCGTATCGAAGATCGTGGCCCTGCCCCTATTTCTGGCGCACGGAGTCCACACCCGCCAGGACATACCCCATGAGCTGGGCATAGATCCGGCCCTCCGCCGCGGTATTCTGAAGATAGGGGACGCAAATGTGGAGGTTGTCTGCGCCGAGCCACTGGGCGTGGACGATTGCATAGCGGCACTGGCATGCAAGCGGGCGGAAGAGTCCTTAGGGTAGCCGTACTCGATACCGTCCACGGCGGCAATGCCATAGCTGCCAGGATGGCCGAGTCGGGCCTGCAGGCCCAGGCCCTGGAGGTCTACCATCACACTCCCGACCTGGAGGGCTTTGACCTGGTGGCCTGCCCTGTGCACCTCTCGCCCCAAAATCCAGCACTCGCCCTGGCCAGGAGATTGGGAAAGAGGATCATCACCCACCACCAGGCGGTGGGAGAGCTGCTCACTCCCCGGTTGCATGAATCTGCTGCCCCCCAGGTCTTCGAGGTGACGGGAGTGCACAGCAAGACGACGTCGGCTCTTCTGCTCTCCCTCATCCTCTCCGGCAAGAGGAGTGTCCTCTCCCATACCACTCGCGGCCTGGAGATCTGGGAGGAGGGCCGGCCCCGACTTGTCAAATCTGGACTGTCCATAACGCCGGGCAGCGTCATCGCTGCTCTCGATGCAGCAGAGGCGGAGGGGGCGCAGGCCCTGGTGGCAGAGGTCTCCTTGGGCGGCACGGGGCTGGCAGACTTTGGAATTTTGACCAGCCTCTCGCCGGACTATCTCATCGCCGGTGGTACGAAATGGGCCAGCACCGCCAAGTTGCAGATGCTCTCCCTGGCCAGGAGGGGGGCAAAGATCCTCTGCCATGAAGAGGCCCGCATCGCGGTGGATGTGACGTTCGCGGCCGCCGGTACAGTGCGTGCCAGCCGGGATGCTCTCTTCTTCGGCAAAGAGTGGACTGCCCTGCACCTGGACGAAAGCCTGCACCTTCCCAGCTATGAGACAGCCATCGCTGCGGCTGCGGCTTCTGCCCGGGCGGCAGGCCTCGCGGCGGAAGAGATCGCACGCGCTCTATCCGGCTTCTCCGGCTTTTCCGGGCGCATGAAGACTGTGCGTGAGGAAGGCCGGACTCTGTTCGACTGCTCCAACTCCGGCCTGAAGGTGGCGGATGTAAAAGAGGCCCTGGACCGGGCCCGGGGCGACGGCCTGACCCTGGTGGTGGGCGAGGATGCAAAGACGGTCTGCGAGGGGATGGACATCGCCGCCCTGGCAGAGCTGCTCCGCCGGCGCCGGGGCGAGGCAGACCGGATTATACTGGTAGGAGAGCGTCTGCTGCCCCTGGCAGGAGAGCTCTGCGCCGAGTGGGCTTCCGATCTGGGGGAAGGGCTGGCCAGGGCAAATGAGGGCAGCCCCAGGAGGCTGCTCTCCTGTGTGAAGTGTTTCAGGTGATAAAATGTCAAGCGTTTCAAAAGAAGTGCAAAATCTAACCATACTTCATCCCAGGCCCAGCTCCATTGTGGCCGCGCTCTACACTCTGCGCGACCTGGGTGCTGAGGTGGTCATACTGCACGGACCGAGCGGCTGCTGCTTCAAGCACGCCCGCCTTCTGGAGGAGGACGGCGTGAGGGTTTTGACCACAGCCCTCGATGAGGCGGGATTCGTCTTCGGAGGCCAGCAGACATTGACCCAGCTTCTCATAAAGGCCAGGGACATGTTTCATCCCAGGCTCATGGCGGTCTCAGGGACGTGCAGCAGCATGATCATCGGCGATGACCTGCATCAAGCGGTCCTCAACGCCGAGCTGGATATACCCGTCCTGGAGGTGGAGGTTCACGCCGGCTACCGGGACAACACCAAGGGGGTGGTCCTCACCCTGGAGGCGGCCAGGGACAGGGGCATCATTGATGAGGAGGAGCTGGACCGCCAGAAGATGCTCCTCGCCAGGGCCACAGAGGTTGAGAGGCTGCACGGGGCAGCAAGCAGCGAATACCTGGCCCCGGAGAGGGGAGACATCAAGTACGAAGCCGCGGCCAGGCTCCTGGAGCTATTGCGCCAGGGAAAGCGCGGCATCAACGTCCTCAATGCCAAGAAGGAGACGGCCTACATGTTTGCCGACATCACTGCTGCTGTGTCCCAGGTGGCTGGTGGTCAGGTGGACACTTTTGCTAATCTGGATGACCGGCTGGGGCTGCCCAAGGTGAGGAGGGATGCAGCCAACATCGCCCGCGACCTCAAGGAGAGGGGCGTGGCGTTCACCAACATCGGAGGGCTGGACGAGTATCCTGTGGCCGGGCAGGCCCTGCAAAATCAGATTGCTGGGAAACATTATGACTTTGCCGTCGTCTCCGGTGTGCCGCATGCCCTGCCGGCGGACGCCCTTGAGGGAATGGAGGTCTTCTCCATCACCAACGGCCCCCGCCAGGTCCGTCCTCTGCGCGACCTGGGACACAGGCATGTACTGGTGGAGATAGACCTTCATCCCAAGACCATGGGGGTCAAGTCAATGGTGGAATCGGAGTTCGGAGCCACTCTGCGCGCTCTGGCCAGGGCCGGCGGCAAAGCCTGAATCCGGCCCCGGCCCAGAGGTGTGGCGAGAGGCCCCGGAGAGGGCGCCATAAAGCCAGGGCTAAAGAAGGCCGAAAGGGCGCAGAGGCCCTCTCTCCGGGATTTGCAGAAATGTTTTAGAATGCTTGAGGCAGTACGGTCAGAAGGGCGTATATGACAAAGCCCAAGGTTCCTATGATGCCTATGCCGGCCATGGAGATCTTGGCGATCATATTGAACTCTTCTCTGCTTGGCTTTCTGGCCAGCTTTAAAACCCGGATGTAATCCTGTATGTTGGTGGAGGGCATGGTGACGCCTAGGTCCATGTCGTCCAGGTCCAGCTTGCTCTTCAAATCCAGCTTATTCTTGAGGTCGAGCTTGTCCTTTATGGAGCTCTTCTTTTCAGTCTCTTCAGTTCCCTCGCTCATTCCCACAGAGCAACGAAGCGGAGAATGAAAAACCTTTCGATCGCAAGGACTTTAATGTTCAGCCAGCCACTGCCCATCTGATGAAATTATCGGCATTAATGGCAGTTTTCGCCCTGGCTGGAGTATTGATCTCCTCTGCCGCGGCGGAGAACAGGACGATCGAACTGTGGAACTACAATGTCACACTGGACGGGATCGGCGAAAATGTGACATTTCAGCCCATGACGGCCTCATCCGATGTCAACAGCATTGTACGCAGCATCCGCTTCCAGGGGCAGTCCGCCCTGGATTGGGGTGTACTGTCTCTTTACGAGCACCGCAATCCCTCCAACATCATACTGGAGGATCTGCTGCGCCAGGTCATGATCGGCTCCTGTAAAGCCATCCGGGCCAATCCCGGTTCTGTGGGAAATATAAGCGGCATGGTGGCCAGCGCCGACGCCAGAGTGGAGCACGGATTCGGCCAGAAGTGCTGGGGCGGAGCAGTGCAGGCGCCGGGAGGAGAGACGGGCGTCACAAAGGCCTTCACCATCCTGGCCCACTTCCGCAATGAGACGCTCAACGAGCACCTGGTGAAGACGGCCAGGATTGTGCATAAGTAGGGCCAGGACGC
>CAYQKI010000030.1:7712-19001 GCA_964418105.1 uncultured Methanotrichaceae archaeon
CCTCCTCCGCCGCCGCCAAAGCCGCCGCCACCCCCGCCACCGTGGCCGCCGCCTGAGCGGCTGGATGAGGGGGTGCTGGCGGAGTAGGCGTGGCTGAAGTGGGCATTCATGCTTCGCACAGCCAGGGCTTCAGGAATGTGAATGTTCATATCGGAGAGGGCTTCGCTCACTTTTTCTCCCACGCCCAGAGCCGTGCCGTAGACCAGCCACTCCTTGTCCTGAGAATTATCTGCGTCCCCTCTGTGGAATCAATTTTTATGATTTCGCGTCGGCTCAGGTCCAGCAGAGTAGCATAAAATCCGTCCTTATCCAAGTCGAAGGCATCGCCCTTGAAGACCAGATTGACCAGCCAGGGCTTCCTCTTTGCCGGGACGCGGGAGAGTGTCTCAGGGACGAGGTAGTGCTTCTCCCGCCCGAAGAGGTAGTAGATTCCGGCTACAAGGACGGGGAAGAGCAGCATCAGGCTCTGCAGGGCAGAGAGGAGGTCGAAGCCTGACTGCTGGGCGGCCAGGGTCCTGCCGGTCACATCGGACATATTTCTGGGAAATCCATCGATCTCCTTTGCAGCCTGGGCCTTTAATAGCATCTCCAGCTCAATCACCTCATCCCTGGCACTGCTGCCGGTGATGATCCAGGCATCGCCCTGCCTCCGGCTGTCCAGATCCGGGTGAGGGAAGATCTGGAGCAGCATCTCCTGCGGGTCGTGGATGCGGACCTCCAGCCGGCGGTAGGGCAGATGGCTGTCCGCCAGCCGCAGATTCCAGTGGCAGACCTGCTCGTCGCACTCCAGGAAAGGATGCACCAGGAAGCGGTAGTCTATGCGATATGCTCCGGCGGAGAGCATATCCGGCTGCAAGCACCCGGCTTCGCTGGCTTCGGCCAGGCTGCTGATCCTACCTGCATATTTTTCTCCCTGCGGGGTGAGAATCTTTACGCTGGCCGAGAAGTCTTTCAGATAGGCCACAGTGCCGCGGGGAGGCACAATCCTTAGAAGCTGCACGTAGGGTTGCAGTTGCCTCTGGGTGGAGAGGGGCAGCTTCCAGGAACGGTAGAGCATCTGGTATTTCTTGGAGGCGTCGACGGCATAGACGAACTGCTCGTCAAGCGTCCCGTTCAGATAGATGTCCGCCCGGTAGCTGTCCACATAGACGTCTCCCAGAAATAGCCCCGGAGCTATCCGGGAGCCCAGATCGAACATGCTGCCCGTTAGAAGCAGGCCACCCAGGCCGATCATCAGTAACAGGCCGATCAGGGCAGCCGCTTGCTTCCCCTCGTCCATCTTCATGGCCTCACCTCAGTCAGTTGACTCATCGGGCTCCGCCCCCTCCGCCGCCGCATCCGCCTCCACCCCCAAAGCCTCCTCCTCCGCCACTGCTGGAACTGCGCGCCTTTTGCTCCTCCTCTGCTCTGGTTACCACATGCTCTGACGCTCTCTCCAGGGCACTGCTAAAGCTGTAGCTGAACGCGAAAAGGGAGCTTTCTCTGGCCAAATCCGGCACATTCATGCTCTTCATGGCCCTGGAGACGCCCTCGCCACGTCCCAGAGCTGTGCCGTAGACCAGCCACTCCTTCCAAATGGCCAGATCGGATGGCGCATATCTCTGCATCATGGCATAGTCCTCCAGAAATGCTCCAAATGCGTCCCACTCCTGTTTCTCCTTATAGTAGTCCCCGTTCCATCTCCCAAAGATGGCCTGGGGAGCCGCGAAGGCTGCAATCAGTGATTGGAGAAAGAGAATGGATGAGGCATAGAGAGATATCTTAAAATCCGGATAAATGTCGGCGAGAGATGCAGATAAAATGGAGGCCGCAATCATCAGGGCAATTGGGACGGCAACCATAATGCCCCTCCCCCTCAAATGAAGAGAGAAGAACTCGCGGCTCACTCTCTGGCTACTGTCTTCTCCTGGACTGTTCATAAGGTCGAGCATCTCTAATTTTAGATCATCCAGTTTCGCCAGGGCAGAGTCGTCCCTATACCCTCGCGTCCTGAGGTCCTCGATCCGGGCGGAGAACGCTCTCGTATCCCAGACGCCGTTATCGGCATATCTCTTCAGGAACCTCAGCACATTCTCTTCATAAGCGTCCTGTACCGGCTCAGCGTCCTGCCGGAGGGTGATCCTGATGCGAGTGGAGTCTGACTGCATATCCAGGATCTTTCTTCTCTGCAGGTCGAGGATCGTGGCAAAAAATCCGTCCCTGTCGAAGTCAAAGGGATCGTCTTTGAAGACCAGATTCACCACCCATGGCTTTCTCAGAGTGGGGACTGCGCTGAGCATGGCCGGCACCAGAAATGTCCTCTCTTTGCCATAGCGGCGGTAAATGAAGAGAAGAATCAGCGGGGCGGCCAGCACCATCAGCCTGAGGACGGTGGAGATTATTGCGCTAAATTGAGCAAGCAGCTTATGCTCTCTTGCAGCGGATGCCTCTTCCAGAACCGCCCGGCCCATCACATCCTGAGAGCGCACAATAAAGCCCGGCAGGCTCAGGGCGGCCTTTTTATCCAGGAGGACCCTGATCTGCAGGGGGTGATTTTGGGTGCTCCTGCCGGATATGATCCAGTCCAAGCCATGCCTGCTAACAGTGAGCAGAGGATTGACAAGTACTTTGGAGATATTGCCGCCCGGATCATGCAGCCTCAATTGGATATTTCGAAAGGGCAGATTTTTGGCGGCCAGATCCAGGCTGAAGAGGCACCACCGGTCATCGCAGAGAAGGGTCGGATGGATCCGCGCCCTGTAGCCGACAGGAAACGTCTGGGATCCGGGATGGCCATATATGTAATAGCCTGCTTCGTTTCTCTCCGGGGAGATATCTGATGCCAATGACCACAGATCGTATTGGGATGAGGAATAATAGCTGCCGTTGGCCGCCAGTATTCTGGCCGTCCCGTCCAGGTTGGCATAGGGGACTGATCCAGGCGGAACTGATACTCTGAACAGCTCGACATAAGGGACGCCGAGCCTCACTGTAGAGAGCGGAATCTTCCAGTTTCGGTAGAGCATTCTGATGGCATTGCTCTTCTGGATGCTGTAGACAAATGCCTCTGCAATTGTGCCGTTCAGATAGAGGTCGGCAGAATACTTGAGGACTCTGGCGTCTGCCGAGGAATCGATGACCATTGAGCTTGATACGGGTGTCTCCGGATTGGCGGAGAGGGTCTTTCCCAGGACATCTTCCACATGCCTGGGAAAGCCGTCGACGGCCTGAATGGCATCCGGGGAAAGGAGCATCTCCACCTCCAGTAGCCGGTCTTTAGGGCTGGTCCCCTGGATATGCCATATGCCGCCCTGCTCTACAATGGCCATTCTGGGGTGAGTGAACAGGCGCTCGATCTTGCCCTGCGGGTCGTGGACCCTTATCACCACCTGCTCATAGGGCAGGTGCTCATCTGCCAGCATTATATTCAGATGGCTGTATTTTTCGTCATACTCCACGGGAGGATGAATCTTGAATATGTAATCTATGCGGTGCACGCCGGGTGGGAAGTATCCGGGCATATAGCAGCCGGCCTCATTTTTCTCCGCCAGAGATGCTACTGTTTTGAGGTGAGACTGTTCGTGAGGAGGAGCAGGAATTGCAGTCATGGAGCCGTTGGCTGAGGCGATGCCGAGGCCGCCCTGCCAGTCGTTTTCATAAGCCATGGCGCCGGAGAGTATGCTCCTATTGATAATCTGCACATAGGTGCGCCCCAGCTCCTGGGATGAAATGGGATAATTCCAGGTGCGTGCGAGGCGCTTGACGTCTCCCCTGGATTGATACTGCAGTCTCTCCTCGATGGTCCCGTTCAGGTAAAAGTCGGCTCGGTAATCTTCGATCCAGGTGGTGGCGCCATCTTCTGCCACATCGGAAACGCCTGAGCCCCCCAGGCCGGGAATGATGCCTGTGAAGACCAGGCCGGCCAGTCCCAGCAGGAACACAGCGGACAGGATCACCTGTAGGAGCTGCTCTTCCCTCAATTCCACTTCACCTCCGGCCGGCGCGGCTCCATCTCCTCGGATGCCAGGTAGCCGGCATGGCGCAGCTCATCCTCCTCGAAGCTGAGGTACTCCTGCTTGGAGATGTGCGCCATTGAGGCGATGAAGCTCGATGGCAGGGTGTCGGCCATGGTGTTCAGCTCCTGGATGATGTTGTTGTAGGTGTACCTGTGCCGGGAGATCTCGTCCTCCACATCGGATATGGCATTCATGGTCTTGAGTGTGGTATCCGATGTCTTGAGGTCGGGGTAGCTCTCCGCCACCGCCCGGATGCCTGATAAAATGCCAAGGCTCTCGCTATTGATCTTCTTTATGCCCTCCGGCCCGGCGCTCATGAGGCCGGCCCTCATGGCGGCGATACTCTCCAGTGTCTCCTGCTCAAAATGGGCGTAGCTTTTGGCCAGATCCACCAGTTGCTCGACCATATCCAGCCTCTTCTTCATGGCTACCCGGATCTGGGAGAGCGTGGCGAAAGCTCCGTTTCTCAGGCTCTGCATGCGGTTGTAGACGGTGACGGAGTAGATGGTCAGCGCTGCCATGACGGCAATGAGCACCAGGATAAGTGCGGACAGGTCCATATAATATAATCCGCACTACATATTTAAGTAGGTTCCTCGCTATTTTAAGTGATTCTTTGTCTCTGTGTCTCTGCTCCTCTGTGGTTTAGTTAGTAGTTGCTGAAAATTAAGCCTATTGCTACTGAACAAAGCCACAGAGGCACAGATATGAGATTAACACATGAAAGACATCTGCCCATTTTTCACAGTCCTACTCATGCGGAAAGGACGCTATCCGGGCCGGCTCGCCTCCACCTCCAGCCGCATCATCTGCACATGCGCCCGGCCCAGATCATCGGGCGGATATCTCTCCAGATAGGCGGCTGCGATCCGGGATATGAACCCGCCCCGCAGATTCTCAGGCAGCCTCTCTGTGTAGGGCAGCCAGGTGTTCCTGATGATGCCCTCCAGCCCCGCCTGGCCCTGATGGACCATGTCCTTTTCCACCAGCTCCGCCCGCCGGCAGACCAGGCCCGCCTGCTCCAGCCAAATCCTGTACTCCTCCGGGCCGTAGAAGTGATAGGGAAAGGCGAATCCTGTGAAGTGCTGCCTCCATTCGGGCTGAGCGGCGATCTCCCCGGTCAGGTCAAGTATGGGGGCGGCATTTCCCCGCCCTCCGCACTGCATGACAAAACGCCCTCCCGGCACCAGGCTTCGTCTCACCCCCGCCAGCACAGGCAGGTGGTCGGCAATCCAGTGCAGGCAGGCAAAGGAGACGGCCAGGTCAAACTCCCCGGCAAAGGGGAGACTGGAGGCGTCACCTATCTGGAATGAGAGGCGGGGCTCTGCCGAGAAAGCCGACCTGGCGTAGCCGATCATGTCAGCAGAGCTGTCCAGACCCACCACCCTTCCCTTAGCCACCAGGCCAGCCAGATGGGCGGTGATCCTGCCGTCACCGCATCCGATATCTAAAATGCGCTCATCTCCCTGGAGGTCGAGGCGGTTGATGAGGGCCATGGCCCATTGATACTGGGCAGAGGAGCTCTTAGAATAGTCGTCCGGATTCCATCTGTGATCGGACATATTCAATCGACTATTTCCCTTCTCCGTCCTTTATCTCCACAGCCATCTCCTTCTTGCGGGAGATGTTTTCCAGGAGCTTGGGCACGGCCTCAACCATGTGTTCGGCCAGCGAGTGCCGCCCGGCCTGCATCCGCTCCAGCCGCACGCCATGCTCATCGATTATCACCACGGCCACCGGCTTGATGCCTATGCCGCCGCCTCCAGCGTTCCCCGGACTGCTCTCCTTGCCCAGGCTGCTGCCCGCCCCAAATCCCATGCCCACGCTCATCAGGGGTATGACCGTTCTGCCATCCACAGTAACAGCCTCTCCCACTGCGGTCCGGGGGGAAAGGGACTTTTGCATCTCCTCGGTGATGGCCCTAAGAATGTCTGTCAGTTCCGGCAAATTCTCACTCCCTACAATTAATTGGCCATACCCTCATAAATAGTCATGCCTTCTTTTCTGCCCCCTCCCTGAACTTTATCAGGGCAGTGAGCAGGTCGTTATAGGGCGTGCTGATGGAAAGCTCCCGGCCGTAGCGGGATATGGCCCCGTTCAGGGCATCGATCTCCGTCCTCCGGCCAACAGTCAGGTCCTGAAGCATGCTGGCGCGATGCAGGACGGTGGGCGGAAGCTGCCGCTCCAGCAGGAAGCGATAGTAATCACCGGCATCCCTGTGGAAAACCTTCACATTCCGGGCCTTCATCACCAGGAATATCTCTTCTATCACATGCTTCATTATGTCCCTGGTGTGCTCGCTCTCCCCCAGCCTGCCGTAGGGCACACCCAGCAGGGCTCCCAGGGGGTTCAGAGAGCAATTGTAGAGCACCTTTGTCCAGATGGCGGCCCAGATCTCCTCTTTGCCCACGATCCTGGCGGGAATTCCCGATCTCAGGAGGTCTGCCTCCAGCACCTCCAGCAGCCGGCGGTTGACGGGGACAAAGGGCTCGCCTAAGAGGACGTCGTCGGCGTTGACTGTCACCCGCACGTGCCCCGGCTCTATGATCTCGCCTCCGAATATGACCCGGGAGCCTGCGGTGCGGCGCGGCCCCACCTGCCCGGAGATGGCCTCCCAGTTGTTCAGGCCGTTTTGCATGGAGACCATGATTCCGTCCTCCCGGAGGAGGGGGGCGGCCTGGGCGGCAGCCTCGATGGTGTCCCTGGCCTTTACAGAGAGCAGAATGGCTGAAAATCTGCGGTCCGTGGCGGGATCGAGGGCGGAGATCTCCCCCGCGGGAATATGGTGCTCACCCCAGATTCCGGTTATGTGCAGTCCCCTCTCCCGCATGGCCCGGAAGTGCTCGCCCCGGCCATAGAAGGTCACATCTGCCCCGGCCTCTTGCAGAAATCCGCCCAGAACGCTGCCGATTGCCCCTGCACCGTAGATGAGATAGTCAGGGCTACTGCCGTCGATCATGGTAATGCTGTGGTCTTCTGTACTTTAAGAGCATTTCGAAGCGGCAACACTTAAATATTTTGGCAGGAAGTATTTTGCTCAGAGGCAAATAGGGCGGAGATATGAGCGCAATATTCGGCGAAAGGCTGACCTTTCCTCAAGAAAAAGGGCAGGAGATTCGTCTGCTAGTGTATGGCGATGAGCTCTATGCCCATTACGAGACCGAGGATGGCTATGCAGTTGTCTACGACCGGGAATTGGGGCTGTACTGCTATGCAGTTTTGGTGGATGGTGCCTTTGTCTCCAGCGGGATTGTCGCCGGCGAAAAGCCGCCCCAGGGTCTGAAGACGCATCTGCGCGAGGCGGACAGCGTCCGCCGGGCCAAGGCCGAGAGAAGTGCCCGGAGAAAGGGAAGGACGCTGTAATCCGGCCACGGCCTGAAATACATCATAAATAAATCTAAATATTCAGAGAGCATATATCTTCTCCAGCAAATAGATTGATTTGGAGGCTTGTTCATGAGCGCAATTTTAAGTGAGACGCTGCACTTTCCTCAGAGGAACGGTCCGCAGATCCTGTTGAAGGTCTTTGGCGATGAATTTTACAGTTATAAGGAAAACAATGACGGCTATACGGTTGTCTACGATTCGGAAATGGGATTGTATGTCTATGGCCGGCTGCTGGGGGGAAGGCTGGTCTCCACCGGCATCCCCCTGGATCAGTTGCCGCCCTCCGGAGTCAAGAGGCACCTGAGGGAGGCCCAGGAGGTCATAGCCGCAAGGTTCAACGAGAGGTTCTCGTTCAACACCTCCAGCCGGGATAGCGTGGCTCGCGACTATGGGGGAAATCAGGGTCTGCTGACGGGCAGAAGGGTCAACCGGGGAAAGGTGGTGGGCCTTACCGTCCTCGTCCAGTTCTCAGACGTCAAGACCGGCATAACTGCTGCAGATGTATCAGAAATGCTCAACAGCCCCGGATACAAGCTCTATGGAAATTACTGTTCAGCGCGGGACTACTTCCTGCTCATGTCCAGCGGAAAGCTCGACTACAGCAATGTGGTGATCGGACCCATAACCCTCAGCCACGATAGGCAGTACTATGTGGAGCATTCACTGGTTCCCGAGACTCTGCTGGCGGTGCAGGCCGCAGGGATCGATCTCAAACAATTCGATAGCAAGGGGCAGGGCTATATCGATGCCGTGAGCATACTCTATGCGGGAAGATCGCTGTACGAGGGAGACTTAATCTGGCCGCATAACGGCATCACAAACACGATGCTCGGCAATATGAGAGCCTATTTCTACATGCTTACCGGTCTCGGAGACGATAAGACTGAATTGTCAATAGGCACATTCTGCCACGAGAACGCCCACATGCTCTGCCGTCTGCCGGACCTCTATGACTACGGCGAGAGGGACGGTGACTTTCAGCAGAGCGCCGGGATGGGCATATACTGCCTGATGAGCTACGGAAATCATCTCGGCAACGGAAAGGCTCCTGCACCCATCTGCGCCTATCTGCGCCATCTGGCCGGCTGGTGCGACAACAGGGTGCTTCTCAGCCAGCCGGGCGATTACCAGGCCCGGCATGCAGATTATGCGACGGTGATGATCTACCCCACAGAAGAGGAGAATGAGTACTTCATCGTCGAGAACAGAAGCTCTCTGGGGCTGGATGAGGGTCTGCCTGCCAGCGGCCTGGCCGTTTATCACTGCGATATCTTCGGATCGAATGAGTGGCAGGGCGGCACTCCACATAATCATTACCAGTGCGGCCTGCTTCAGGCGGACGGACACCTGGACCTGGAGAAGAACATCAATAAAGGCGATGCAGGAGATCTCTTCTCCAGAACGGACGGACTGGCCATATCCCATGATACAATACCCACCACATGCACGTGGGATCTGTCCGAATCCGGCCTGATCATCTCCAATATCAGTGAGCCCGGAGAGGTGATGAGCTTTCGGACCGGGCCGGTCAGGTCCTCCCGGTCGGTCCGCAGCGAGGCGGTGCCCGGGGCGGCCATCCAGGACGACGACCCTCAGGGCGTCTCCAGCGCAATATCCATTGCAGAGGGCGGCAAAGTCTGCGCCATTCGGGTGGGCCTTGACATCACCCACACCTACATCGGAGACCTGAGGGTGGAGCTGATCGCCCCCAGCGGAGAGAGGGCGGTGCTGCACAACCGCAGCGGCGGAACCGCAGACAACATCATCGATACATTCGATTCGGCAGATCAGGCGGAGTTGAAGGGGCTGCTGGGCCTTGCCTGCCGGGGAGACTGGACGCTCTGGGTGGTGGACCAAGCCAGATTGGACAGCGGCAAGCTGAACCGCTGGTCGATAGAGCTGGATCTGGAGGCATCGAGCAGCACGGCGAGCTATGAGGCTGCGCCCGATCTGGAGATTCCCGACGATAATCCCGCCGGAATAGGCCATGCCATTGCCGTGGAGCGGGAGGGAGTGGCTCAGAGCGTGAAAGTGAGCATTGACATCAGCCACAATTATGTCAGCGACCTGCGGGTGGAGCTGCTCTCTCCAGGGGGCAAGAGGGCGCTTCTGCATGACTGCACCGGAAGCGGCAGGCCGGATATTGTCAGGACGTATGAGCCTGGGAATCTGGCAGATCTGGCCAGCTTCAAGGGCCAGCTCATCAGGGGAAATTGGATCCTGAGGGTCACAGATGTGGCTGCTAGAGATGTGGGCAGGCTCAACAGATGGGGTATGGAGATAGTATTCCTGGAGTAGAATGAGAATTCACTACCTGCAGCATGTACCCTTCGAGGACCTGGCCAATATTGAGGGCTGGGCAGTCTCTCGCGGCCACAGCCTTACCTGCACCCGGCTGTTCTCCGGTGAATCTCTGCCCGATCCGGATAGCTTCGACTGGCTGATAATCATGGGCGGCCCCATGAATATCTATGAGCATGATAAGCATCCATGGCTGGCGGAGGAGAAGAGGTTCATAGGCCGGGCCATAGCCTCGGGAAGGATGGTTCTGGGAATATGCCTCGGCGCCCAGTTGATGGCCGATGTTCTGGGGGCCGAGGTGGTGAAGAATGAGAACAGGGAGATCGGATGGTTCACTGTGGACCTGACGGCTGAGGCGAAGGCCTCTAGCCTATTCTCAGTGCTGCCCCGGTCGTTTACCGCCTTTCACTGGCACGGCGACACCTTCGCCATACCGCCCGGCGCCGTTCGGGCGGCCTTTAGCCGGGGCTGCGCCAATCAGGCCTTTGTTTTAGGGCGGGCGGTGGGCCTGCAGTTTCACCTGGAGTCGTCAGAGGAGAGCCTGGAGCATCTGCTGGAAAACTGTGCCGCAGAGCTGGGGCAGGGCCACAGTCCCTTTGTGCAGAGCGAAGAGGAGCTGGCCGCCGGCCGGCAGCACTTTGCCGGGATGCGGGCCCTGATGGAGGTCTTCCTGGACAATATGGCCCTGCTGGGCAAGGCTTAGCTATATAAACGCATATTTCTATTTTATTGGCGATGATCTTCCAGATCCTGGACGCCAACTACGCCTACGATGCCGAAAGAAATCCGGTGGTGCAGCTCTTCGGCCGTACGGCGGAGGGTGGCAGTGTCACCTGCCGGGTGGCCGGCTTTCGCCCCTACTTTTATGCCGGCGTTGACGAGAGGCGGCTGGCCGGCGCCAGGAAGGATCTGGAGGCTATGGGCCTGCTGGTGGATGAGGTGGAGCGCTACGAGCCGATAGGCTATCAGGCATTGCCCAGGAGGATGCTCAGGATCACCACCACCGACCCCAAGGAGGTCAGAAGCCTCAGGGAGAAGGTAAAGGAGATAGACGGCGTCAAGGCTGTCTACGAGACGGACATACTCTTCAAAAACCGCTTTCTCATCGACAACTCTCTGGGTGGCATGGGATGGGTGCAGGCTCCTCTGCCGGAGTGGGCAGCCGGGCAGAGGGCAGGCTCCCCGTCCGCCCTGCCCCTGGTGGATGTGAATTCCCTGAAGCCTGCCGTCCAGGAGGCCAATTCACCCCTGCGCTTCATGAGCTTTGACATCGAGTGTCTGCCCGACCAGGGGGAGATGCCCAGGGCCGAGACTTCGCCGGTCATATTGATCAGCATGGCCTTCCAGCCGCCCTATCTGGGGCAGAAGGATCTGGTGCTGGTGGGCAAGGATATCGACTGCTCCCGACCTGATACCTCTGCCTGCAGAGATGAGTACGAACTGCTCAGCCGCTTTGCCGCCATCATCAGAGACTACGACCCCGACGTCCTGGCGGGCTACAACTCCAACGAGTTCGATTTTCCCTATATTCAGGAGAGGGCCAGGCAGAAGCACGCCGACAGCCGGGTGGGCCCCTTCTACTGCCCGCCCGACCAGGGTATCTACA
>CAYQKI010000031.1:0-18952 GCA_964418105.1 uncultured Methanotrichaceae archaeon
CCATTTTCGGTGGGTAATTGACGCGTCAGCCTCTGTTAGTCTAACTTCAGCAGATCAGACGTAACAGGTTCAACAACACCCTCTCACAGATCTCTCCCTAATGAGCGGAAGTTATATTTTCTCGCCAGGCGGCAACAAAAAGGATTCATAAACAAATGCATCAAATAATCGATCCATAAAAGAGCGTGCAAAGAAGATGAAAAAACAGAGCCAAATACTGGCAATGCAGCCGGAAGCATTTTCCATGACAGACAAAAACGATCTCAAGAAGAGGGAGGCCGAAGCCATATTCCAGACCTACGGCCGCCAGGATGTCCTGCTCGTGCGCGGCCTGGGCGCTCGCGTCTGGGACTCGGATGGAAAGGAGTATCTGGACTTTGTGGCCGGCATAGCCGTGAACAACGTGGGCCACTGCCACCCCAGGGTGGTAGAGGCAATCCAGAGGCAGGCGGAGAGACTGATTCACACCTCCAACCTCTACTACACAGAAAACCAGGTGCTCCTCGCGGAGCAGCTCAAGCAGCTCACCGGCATGGAGAAGGCCTACTTCTGCAACTCCGGAGCGGAGAGCGTGGAGGCGGCATTGAAGCTCGTCCGACGCCTGACGGGCAGGTCGAGGATCGTGGCCGCAGAGAGGGCCTTTCACGGCCGCACCCTGGGCGCACTGGGCGCGACATTCAAGTCCGCCTATCGCGAGCCCTTCCGGCCCCTGGCTGAGGCGGCATTCGTGCCCTACAACGATATCGAGGCCCTCAAGGCCGCTGTGACCGCGGACACGGCGGCCGTGATGCTGGAGCCGGTGCAGGGAGAGGCGGGCGTCTACGTGGCGGACAGCGAGTACCTGCAGGCGGCCCGGCAGATATGCGACGACAAGAAGGCCCTGCTCATATTCGACGAGGTGCAGACCGGCTTTGGCCGCACCGGCAAATGGTTTGCCAAAGAGCATTCCGGCGTCATGCCGGACATCATGTGCCTGGCCAAAGCCCTGGCGGGGGGCCTTCCTATGGGGGCCATGCTGGCCTGCGGCCCGGCATCCAGCGGCTTTTCCAAGGGCGACCACGGCTCGACCTTTGCCGGAGGGGCACTGGTCAGCGCCGCCGCCCTGGCAGTGATCGATGTCATCAGGGAGGAGCGTCTGGTGGAGAGGTCTGCTGAGATTGGCGCCTATCTGCGCGAGAGACTGAAGGCGCTCTCTCCCCGCCAGATCCGCGGCCTGGGCCTGATGGTGGGCGTGGACCTGGACGCCGACTGCAAGGCGCTGGTGGAGAAGGCCCTGGCCAGGGGAGCCATCCTCAACAATACCGCTGAGCACACCCTGCGCCTCATTCCGCCCCTGGTGGCGGGAAAGGGTGAGATCGACCAAGTGGTGAAGATCATTGGCGAGTCACTCTGATTCCTGGCGGGCCTCAAGGCTGGTTCCGGCTCTGGGCCGGCTCAAGCCCTATGTGGCAGGCAAGGGATTTACAGAGATCTCCCGAAGATACGGCATCCACCCCTCCCGGATCGTCAAGCTGGGCAGCAACGAGAATCCCTACGGCCCCAGCCCCAAAGTGGCGCAGGCCCTGGCGGCTGTATCGCCGGAGAGGTACCCCGAGCCGGAGGCTCTGCTGGAGGGGCTGGCCTCTTACACCGGCTTTCCTGAGGAGATGATAGTAATAGGCGCCGGCATGGACGGGGTCATGGACACCCTCAGCCGCATCTTCCTGGAGAAGGGAGACAGAACCCACATCCCCACGCCGACGTTCAGTTACTATGAGATCTTAACCATCCTGGCGGGAGCCGAGCCGGCATTCTCCCCCCGCCACCCTGGATTTGAGGCCGAGGCTGCCGTCCCGGCAGATGCCAAGATGGCCTTCTTCTGCACCCCCAACAACCCCACAGGCAACGCCATGAGCGAAGAGCAGGTGCGCGCCGTTGTGGAGAGCACCGAAGCCATTGTCTTTTTAGACGAGGCCTACGTGGAGTTTGCCGAAAAGAGCCACATCCACCTCGTCAAGGAGTACGACAACCTGGTGGTAGGGCGGACACTATCCAAGGCCTTCGGCCTGGCCGGCATGCGCCTGGGCTACGCCCTGGCACCGCAGTGGATCGCCGACCAGTACCGCCGGGCGGCACCCCCCTTCTTTGCCATAAGCGCGGCCTCAGTGGCGGCCGGCGCAGCCGCCCTCTCCGACCTGACATTCATGCGCCGCTCTGTGGAAAGGATCGTCTCGGAGAGAGGGCGGCTGGAAAGGCAGATCGCAGCTTTCCCCTCCCAGGCCAACTTCCTCTACCTGGAGACGGAGCAGGACTCGGCGGCCTTCACAGAGAAATTCCTGCAGAGGGGTATCATCATCCGCGACTGCCGGTCATTCCGCGGCTCCGGTGAGCATCATGTCCGGGTGACTGTGGGCACGCCTGAGGAGAACGATCGCTTCCTGTCTGCCTTCCGGGAGATATGCGCATAGCTCTGACGGGCACGCCGGGCACGGGAAAGACCACTGTGGCCGGCCTGTTGCCCTGCCGTAAAATCGACATCAACGCCCTGGTAAAAGCCGGGCTGAACCTGGGCCGGGACGGGGTGCGGGGCTGTCTGGATGCGGACATGCAGGGTCTGGCAGAGCGCTTGGACCAGATGGAAGCGGAGCAGGCTTGGCCTTTTGACGCCCCGGTAATTCTGGAGGGCCACTTCTCCCACCACTTCGCAGAGAGGGCCATAGTCCTGCGCCTGGCTCCTTCTCAGCTCGCTCTCCGGCTGCAGTCGCGTGGCTACAGTGAGGCCAAGATCAGAGAAAACCTGGAGGCTGAGGCTCTGGATGTGATCCTGGTGGAGGCCGTGGAGATGTGCGGCCAGGTGGATGAGATCGACACCACAGGAAAGAGCCCCCAGGAGGTAGCGTCAATTGCAGAGCAACTCATCAAGGGCGTCTTGAGCCTCCCCCCCGGCCAGGTGGACTGGCTGGATGACTTCTTTGGCTGAAAGGGCCTCATTCCCTGACCGGGCCGGCTTGGGCTCTGGAGAGCGGCTGGGCCAGCAGAGGGCTGCTGACGGTCTCCAGCAGTTGGCCGGTACGGCTGGCTGCCTTCTCCAAAAAGGCCGTGGCCTCCTTTTCCACGGGCCCCTTGCGCCTGATGATCACCACACCCATCGGCCGGGAGCCGCAGATGACGGGTGCGGAGATCCAGATTGCTTCGCCCGGATCATCCGATTTGGGCTGGTGAGCCTTTGCCCGGCCAAGCAGCTCTGTCGAAGGCATGCCCTTGATGAACTCCATCATCTCTTCCACTGAGCCGTGCAGCGCCCGCAGCACCAGGCAGTTCTCCTCTCTGAGGAATATGCCGCCCAGCTCCACCACCTCCATCCCGGATATGATGTGATTGAGGGCCTCCGCCAGCCTGTCGTCCAGGTCCGGCGAGATCTGGACGCTCTGCATTATGCCGTCGATGGCGGAAAGCTCCCGAACCGACCGCAGCATTTCAATCTCCAGTTCCTTTCGCTGAGTGATATCGAGGAGGTTGCCGAGGATTGCCCTCTTGCCTTCGTACTCTATGGGAATAGTCCGGAACTCAATCCAGCGATGGCTTCCATCTTTGCGCATCACCTTGGACTCATAGACAGGCACATTGGAGCGGCTTGTCTCCAGGCGGCTTACGCAATGCATATCGTCGGGCTCTACCAGTTGCCAGAAGGGCATGCCTACCAGGCCCTCTGCCGAGCAGCCAAATATCTCACCCAGCTTGGGATTGACCAGGCGGAAGGCTCCGTCCTGAAGAATATAAATTCCGGCCAGGGCGTTCTCCACAATATTTCTGTGTATCCTCTCCGAGCGCTCGATCTGATCTCTCATGGACCTTTCATTGGCCCTGAACCTGGCCTCCTGAATCAGGTTCTCAAATATGTAGGGAAGGCTCTTGAAGCTCTCCAGGCTCTTTACCACATATTTGGTGGCCCGGTTCTCGAAGGCCACCACCGCCATCTCAGTGGTGCCGTGGCCTGAGACCATGACCACAGGAATGTCGGGATCGAGCTTTCTGATCCTGACCAGCACATCCAGGCCGCCGATGCCGGGCAGCACCAGGTCCACAGATATCAGGTCGTATGTGCCGGCAGATATCATCTCCAGCCCCTCCTCGCCCGATGCGGCAAAGTCCAGGAAGAATTCGTCATGCCTGCGAAAGCCTATTCTGATAAGATCGGCATGCTCCGGATCGTCTTCGATGATGAGAATGCGAAATGGCCCAGACATCAAATCCCGCCCTGCTAAGTGATAACATATGTATTTGCATATTTCAGCTTTCTGCTTAAAAAATTAAATAAAAATCAAGTTTTTAAATTCCTAAGGAAGGGACGTGACGTTAGCCTTTTAAAGTCTTTGTCGATCATTGATGGTTGATCATTGATTGTCAGTCAATGGCATGAAACATGAATCACATATGACATTAAAATAATTTATTTTATTACATGTATTCCAGTTATCACCGGCATAGCTTTATTAAGACCGCTGCATAAAGAGAGATATATGAAAGCTGCCTCTCTTCTCCTCCTCTTGCTCTGCGTTGCCTGCTGCCATGCCCGTAACATAGAGGTCGATCCTTCCGGCAGAGGAGACGCTACCACCATAAACGCAGCTATCATCCAGGCAGATCCGGGCGACTCTATACGGGTCATGCCCGGCAATTACTCCGCGCCCAACCTGGACCGGAGCCTGGAGGTCTCCGGCACAGGAGATGTGGTACTGGAGGGCACCACAACCGTCTCTGCGCCCGGCTGCAAGCTCTCTGGCCTTAACCTGAAGGCCGGCGGCGAAGATCCGGCCATGGTAGTCGATGGCAGAGACGCGGCTGTCTATAACTGCAGCATCACCGGCCCCGCCACCGCCGGGCGCATCTTTGGCGAGAACTGCACCCTGCGAGGCTGCAGGATCGACTCTCCCGCCGGACTGGAGATCTTTGCCGCGGCGAGCGCTGTGGCAGACTGCAGCATAAAGGCCGATACAGCCGCCAGGATAAACCGCACGGGACGCTGCCGCATATCAGGCTGCGAGGTCAATTCTCTGCGGGGCGTGATGGTGGAAGAGTCCGGCAATTGCAGCATTGTCAATAATTCGTTCACAGGGAACGGATTTGCAGTGGTGCTCAGGGGCTCGCATGACAATTCCGTGGCAGGAAATGATATCTCCGGCACATATATCAGCGCTCTGGACATAGAGGGCAGCCGGGAAAATAACCTCACAGAAAACCGCATATCAGGGGGAAAGGTCGGAGTGAGCCTGCGCGGATCAACTGACTGCCTGGTATGGGGCAATTCCATTGAGAGTGTCGAGCAGGCGGCGATATTCCTGGACCAATCAACTCAAAACCTGCTGCAAAGCAACCGGCTCTCAAAGAGCGGCAACGGAATTCTCCTGCAAAGCTCCAATTACAACAGCCTCATCTCCAACCAGGCATCCCACAATACCTATGGCATCTCCCTGAGAGGCTCTTTCAGAGATCTCCTCCGCGACAACCTCATGCATAATAACAGCTACAACCTGCGCCTGACCTCCGGCGATAGCCAGGCGGGCTCATACATCCCCATCCACTTTGACCATGACATCGACGCCAGCAATTTGGTGGACGGCAGGCCGGTCTGCTATCTGGTGGGGGACTCCGGCATCCAGGTGCCCTATGACTGCGGCTTTTTGGGTCTGGTCTCCTGCCGGGATATCAGGGTCCAGGATCTTAACCTGGCCAACAGCAGCGCAGGGATTCTGCTGGTCAACAGCAGTGGCTGCAGTATCCATAACGCCAGCGTGAGCAACTCTGAGAGCGGATACCTGCTGGCCGGCAGCCGGGGCTGCACCATAGATCAGAGCCGGGCAGAGAGCTGCCAGACGGGATTTGCAGCAGATGAATCCTCGGCCTGCCAGATGACGGCAGTCTCTGCCGTGAACTGCTCAGTCCAGGGCATTTTGGCAGAGGACTGCTCCGGCCTGGGCCTGCTGCAATGCCGGATACAGGACAGCGCCGCAGGAGTGTTCCTTCGAAGCTCGCGTCTGTGCAAAGTTCATGACTGCAGCATCCTCTATAGCAAGGGGGATGGACTTGCCCTCCTCAAATCCCACAACTGCTCTATACTGGCAAATGAGGCTCTCTTCAATGAAAACGGCATTTCCCTAATAGCCAGCAACTCCTGCTACATCCAGGCCAATAATGCCAGCGGCAATGAGAGAGACGGCATATCTCTGCAGCAACTGGACAGCTCTGAGGTCTTCAATAACACTGCCACAGGAAACGCCCAGGGGATCTACATCCAGTCCTGCGGGAACTTCCGCCTGCAGGGCAATATACTGGGCAAAAACAGCCGCTACGGTCTGCGCATGAGCCTCAGCCGGGACGGCAACATTACAGGAAATCGCATTTTCGACAATAGCCTGGCCGGAGCCAATCTGGTGGACTGCTCCTCCAATGTAGTCTACCATAACATCTTCGTGAATAATGGCCTGATCAATGCCGCCGACAATGGAGACAACCAGTGGGACGGCGGCCCTGACACCGGCGGCAATTACTGGAGCGACCACGCAGCCACAGGCAATCCGGCAGAAGAGCCGCGCCAGATTGCCGGCGGGGGCGTGGACCGCTATCCCTTCCGCGATGCGTGGGGGTGGTTGTGATGGACGAAAAGGACATTGAGCTTCTCAAGCTGGCCCAGGACGGAGTGGAGCTGACAGCTCGCCCCTACCAAGAGATGGCCCTGGCTCTGAATCTGACCGAAGAGGAGGTCATAGACCGGCTCCTGGCCATGCAGGAGGAGGGGGTTGTGCGCCGCTTTGCCGCCACCATAGGCCACAGGGCCCTGGGCATTGTGGCCAATGCCATGATCGCCTGGAAGGCCGATCAGCAGTGTCTGGTGAGGGCGGGCCAGCTCTTCGCTGCCGCAGAGGAGGTCACTCACTGCTACGAAAGGGCGGATTGCCCGGACTGGCCCTATAACCTCTATACCATGGTGCACTCCAAGAACCGGGAGGACTGCCTGAAGATAGCAGAGCGCCTCTCCAGGCAGTCTGAAATCAAAGACTACAGAGTTCTCTTCAGCGTGCGGGAGTACAAGAAGACATCTGCCAGGATATGAGAAATGAGCGAATCCATATGAGTGAGGAGGAAGATTCAGGCAACATCCAGGAGGCGGAGGGCCATAGACTTCTGCCCCTCTTTCTGGACATCAGGGACAGGCCCGTGCTGATCTTTGGGGGCGGGCCCGTAGCAGAGCGAAAGGCCGGGCTGTTCTCGTCTTATGCTCCGGTGAGAGTCCTGTCCCGCGATTTTTCTGCTGGCCTCCAGGAGATGGCAGGGCAGCCCGGTCGCAGGCTGGAGCTGGTAGAGTGCCACCTCTCCGCCCAGGCATCCCAGGATCTATCTGCATATCTGCAGGGCGCTTTCATAATAGTTCCTGCTACCAGCGACTCCAGGCTGAACGCGCTGATCGAGGAGGCTGCCGGGCGTCTGGGCATTTTGGTCAACAGAGTAGATGGTGTAGGCGATGTGGTGGTTCCCTCAATCATTCGCAGGGGCTCCATCTCCATTGCCATATCCACAGAGGTTCCCGGCCTCACCAGATACATGCGGCAGCATCTGGAAGCGGCTTTGCCGGAGAGGTACGAGGATATGGCCCGGCTGCTATCCCAGGTCCGGAGGGAGAATAAACTTCTCATTAATAACCAGAAGGGAAGGGCGGCCGTCATCCGCAGAATTCTGGAGGATGAGGTGGTCTGGATGCTTCTTGCCGTGTCCTACGAAGAGGCGTATGAGAGAGCCCGCACATATGCCCGGCAAGATGAAGTCTAATTATGGACATCCTCCTGCCAGATGAGGTCGCTGTACAGGCTGTCGTCGATGTCCTGGCTGTCAAAGATCAATAGCTCATAAACGATCTTTGCGTCATCGGTCACCTCGGCGCTGACGCCGTAACTCTCCTCCAGCTCCTCCAGTATCGCCTCCTGCATGTCCAGCCCGCCGTCCATCTCAAATGCCTCAATAGCCTCCAGGGAAAAGCCGTGATCAGATGCTACGTCGGCCTTGATCTGCTCCATGACGGAGAGCTCTTCCTCTGCCGCCAGGTAGATGATCAGACCCCCGATCTCATCCTCCAGGAGATCCATGCGCAGAGAGATCTGCCAGGGATGGCTCGCCACCGCCAATTCCCCCTTCCTCCTCAGCTCGCCCACCAGTTCCTTTGTGAGCTGAACCTCCTCCGCTGCCTGGTGCATGGCAGAGAAGAGCGATTCATGAGCGGAGGCAATATCAGATATGATATCCTTCCAAAGATCAAAATTCAGGTCGAACAAGTCTCACCTCAAATTCAGCCATTCAATTCCGCCGCAGCTCCTGCCAGGCGCATGTCGGATACGAACTCATTCATGAGATTTCTGTTTCTCAGCACCGCGGCGGGATGGTAGGTCACAAGAAAGCGGTCCTGCCAGATCCTGCCGCGCAGGGAGGCGATGCCCTGCCTGCCCAGAAGGGCAAAGCTAGCCGTGTTTCCCATAAGGCAGATGATGCGCGGGCCGATAAATTCGATCTGATGCTGCAGATAGGGCCGGCACAGGTCGATCTCAGCCTTCGTTGGCTTGCGGTTCTGGGGAGGGCGGCATTTGATAACGCTGGTGATGAAGACCTCCTCACGGGCCAGGCCCGCCAGCCCCAGTGCCTCATCCAGGATTTTTCCGGCCCGGCCTACGAAGGGCAGCCCCTTTCTGTCCTCCTCCCGGCCGGGAGCTTCGCCCACCAGAAGCAATCGTGATGGCTGGGGGCCGCTGCCCGGAACAGTGAGGTTTCGGCTCTGGGCGAGAGGGCACATCCGGCACCGGCTGATCTGCTGATGAAGTTGGGACAGCTCCGCATTCATGCTACAGCCATTGAACCTTTGCCAGATAATCCTTCTCCCCCAAAAACGAAAGGTTCTTATCTGCTCAAAACCTGCTAGCATGGGAGGAGGGCAAGAGATGCAGTTTGCAGAATGGACTTATCCCCTGAGAAAGTTTGACGACATATATTATACCATTGAGAGGATCGTTTACGGCAAGGGCGAGCTTAAGGGCTTCTCCACCGAGGACATCTACAATAATCTGAGGGACAAGCGCTTCTTTACCGATGCCCAGGATCTGAATCGCTATCTTCTGGACAATGGGGCAAAATATAAGATCAGAAAGGTGGAAGGCGTCTGGGAGCGCTACTACTAGCGCTTTGGCGATCCTTTTTCTGCAAAATATATATTCCTATCATCAATTCCCAGTTCTACAAACCTTCCCGTGGCCAGGATGCTGTGGCTGTGCTTTAGGGGAGCGGCGCGCACCCCCGGCGCAACCACAGATTCAGGCGGAAGTATGGCGTTCTCACCTATGACTGCGATATGGCCTTCGCCTTCGCCGTTCGCGCCGAGAATGCTGTGCTCCTCTATGGTGGTATGACGCCCAACGATGCTCCTTTTTATGCTGACCATGTGCTGGATGTAAGCAAAGCTCATGATCATGCTATCCTTTATCTCCACATCCCTTTCGATGATGCTGGTGTGGCCGATGTGGGAGTTCTCGATGGTCACGCCCCTTTCGATGCGGCAGTTCCTGCCTATGGACACATTTCCCAGGAGCTGGATATCTCCAGATTCCAGGAGGGGTGCGATCTTGGCCAGTGTGCTGGGATGGATCCACTGATTGGGTTTGTAGTGGTACTTGCGGTCGAAGTGGCGGACAGCACCGGAGAGGCAGTCCATGGCCGCCTGGTGCAGCCTTTCTGGAGTGCCTATGTCAATCCAGTAGCCAGTGACTGGATAGCCATAGACGGGATAGCCCTCTTTGGTGAGATAGGGAATGAGGTCTCCACCGATGTCGCGAGCGCTGTCTCCCATGTCGGCCAGGATCTTTCTGATCTGGGGGGAGAAGAGGTAGAAGGCGGTGTTGATCATGCGGCTGGGCTCGCTGCCAGCTTTGGGCTTCTCAACAAAGCCGGCGATGCGCATGTCTTCATCGACCCGGGCCACTCCGTACTGGGAGATGCTTTCATCTTTGCCCAGTTCTTTCAAGGCCACGGTGAGAACCGGCCTGTGCTCCCTGTGAAAATTCACGAAGCTCTGCAGGTCTATGTCTATGAGATTGTCGCCTGATACCACCAGCAGGTCGTCTTCGATGTCAAAGTAGTTCATGCAGTAGCGAAGGGAATCGGCGCTGCCCTTGTCGTCATAGAGGGGCTGGTAGCTGAAGTCCTGGTGGTCGCTTATGCCCAGGCGCTTGAAGAAGCCCTCTCCTGCCTTAAAATAATTGCTCAGGTTTAAGGTATTGCCCGCCCCCTTGCTGCCCAGAATAAACCTGCGGCAGCCCTGGCTGGCCAGAACCCGAAAGAGGTTGGCGATGATGGCCGTGTCGCACAACTCCACCAGCGGCTTGGGCTGCTCCAAAGTAAGGGGATAAAGGCGTGTTCCTGAGCCGCCCACGGTAGCTAATACCTGAGGAAACATGGCCGTCATTTATGTATGGATAAATTTTAAGCCTGTCGCCTAGTATCCACGCATGAGCTTGACTATGACCCGGGCAATCATGAAGGCTAGGGCAAAGAGGATGATGTAGACGATTATATTCGGCTCCATGCCTGATTTGTCTGGCGCTTAAGGTTTATAGACTTGACTGATGAAGGAGCATGGCAATATTTTGGCTGTCACTCTCCGTCTTTGTTCAAATTACAGGAAGGCCATTTGACCGACAAGTTTAAGAAAATATGATGGTAATGGGAGTAGTAAGGATTTGTCATTTAGGAGATTGGCCTCCCCAATTCTCCGGTCAGGATGGAAAACAATGAAGAAGACGGTCTGCCTTCTGGCTGTATCGGCAAGCCTGGTAGTTTTGGCTATGGCTCTCTCCTATAATTCGGGAGTGTTTTTTTTTGCAGAAGGATCAAGCATATCGAAGATCGATTCGTCTCTGCAGCAGGCGATGTCCTGCGGAGGCGAAGAGATACCATTTATTGTGATGTTCAAGCCTTTCCAGACAGCGGATGAAGAGCAGCTCAGCCGCGCGGGCGTAACCTCCGAGCATATATATCACATAATCGAAGGGGCCGCGGGAGTGGGATCATCCCGTGCCATCCGGGATCTGGCTGATCAGCAGTGGGTGGAGGCAATATATCTGGATGGCACAGTTCAAGCCGCCGGCCCGATCCGAGCCGATGACAATTTTACAGTCACATCGCCGGCCAGGATGGTCAATGCCTCTGCATTGTGGGAGGATGGAATAAACGGCTCCGGTGTGGTTGTGGCCGTTATGGACTCAGGAATTGACAAAAACCACCCCGATCTGATTGGAAAGGTCATAGGGGAGGTCAATTACATCAAGAATGAGGAGACGACAAACGACCTTCTCGGCCATGGAACCATGTGCGCTGCAATAATTGCGGGATCGGGCAAGGCTTCGGGCGGAAAATACCGGGGAATAGCCCCTGGAGCCAGCCTGCTGAATGTCAGGGTCATCGATAGCGATGGCCGCGGCAAGGATTCGGATATCATCTCCGGAATAGAATGGGCCATGAATAATGGTGCCGATGTCATCAGCATGAGCCTGGGCGGAATGGATCTGGGGGAGACAGATCTTCCGGTGACCACCGCCGCTGATAAAGCCATGGATGCAGGAGTTGTGGTCTGTGTTGCCTCAGGCAATTCCGGTTAAATCTGGCTTCCCTGCTGGGTCTTGCCATCCAGCGGCTCTGTTCGCGGCATTGATCTTTATGCTCATGGTTATGCTTCTTTCCGGCTGCATCGACGCCCCAGGTGATGGAGTCAAGGTCATAACCGTGGGAGCATCCGACTTCTATGGGCATATTGCCGATTTCAGCGGTTCCGGTCCGCTGAGGGATGGAAGGGTCAAGCCCGAGGTGGTGGCTCCGGGAATGAATGTGATCTCTGCCGCACCCAGCGGCCTGAGGCTCAGTTATGTCGATTCGGTCTATGCCAAAGAGTCGGGAACATCCTTCTCCACACCAGCCGCCGCGGGTGTGGCTGCCCTTCTGCTGCAAAAGAACCCGGAGATGACACCGGCAGGCATTAAGGCGGCTCTGACAGGAGGGGCGAAAAAGCTGAACAACACCATCGGGGAGAGTTATGAGTCGTTTTACCAGGGGGCGGGCCTCATTGATGCCGTCGAATCCTATCGCATTTTATCTGCAGATCTGTGCGGTGTTACTCCGGACCGGTGGATGGTGGGAAGATGGGCTTTCTCAGAGGATGCGTCCTATCCTGGAATTGATGTGGGAGCCGATTTGGAGCAGAAGAGGATCTATGCCATGGCTCCAAACGACGACGACTGGACGACCAAATTTGTCTTCTACACCAATAGCAAGAGAAAGAACGTCAGCGTCGATGTAGCGGGAGATGTGGTCGGCTGGCTGACAGTTATGCCTCTGCCCATAGAGATCTCCGCCAACCAGCAGATCATCTTTTCAGCTACCATAAAGGTGCCCAATGGCACCTCTGCCGGAAGGTACAGCGGCTTTATATCAATCAGGGATGAGGGGCGGCAGATCACATCAGTGCCGGTGATTGTAGAGGTTGCCAGGGCACTGGCCGTCAGCCAGGGCAGCCACACTGTAAATGAGACCATAAAAAAGAGCCCGTGGCATTATTACTACGTCGATGTCCCGGTGGCAACGCGCAATCTGACGGCCCAACTGAGCTGGGCGGGCTCATCGAACCTGGATGTGTTTTTGCTGGACCCTGCCGGCAATTGCCACTACACAGAGCGATCCAAGAAGGCGGAGAAGGTAACCATAATGGACCCGATCTCAGGGCGCTATATCCTGGCGGTCCATGCCCGGGAGATCTCCTCTCCTCAAAATTATACACTGAAGATCGAGGAGTCGGTAATCGAGGTGTGGCCCAGCAGCCTGAACCTGGGAAGCATCCCGCCCGGGAAAACTAAAAAGGCTGAGATGAAGCTGGTAAATGGCGGCCTTCCTCTGGACGATCTGACATTTACCGCCAATATGGAGAGCAAGACCTCCACCCATTACTCAGGATCTGTGGACAGAGATGAGATCTGGGAGAAGACGATTACCCTGAATGCCAATGTCACCCGCCTCTCTATAAGCCTCATCTGGAACGATAAAGAGCGGGACCTGGACCTCTACGCCTATGATCCCTCCGGGTATTCGAGCGGAAGCTCTTCTGCCATTGGCTCGTCCGAGTTTCTGGAGGTCCATAATCCTTCTGCAGGGAAGTGGGAGTTGAAGGTGAAGGGCGACAGCGTCCCCAGGGATGTCAGCCAGAACTTTGATCTATATGTGACCGGCTACAGCATGGCTGCAAATTCAGGTGTGGAGGTAAAGGGTCCCTCAAAGGTCGCCCCGGAAGAGGTGGGATCCATTGATGTGACTGTAAAAGTGCCCACCTTGTCGGATGGCCAGGAGATGCGGGGCTACATCGAGCTGAATTCAAATAACTATACCATTCGCGTTCCTGTGACATATGTGGTGGCGGGAGCTGCGATCAAAGGTATTGCAGATCCTCATTTCAATGATAGCGACAGCGACGGCTATATCAATAATTTGACGCTCTCCGTGAATGTTCTGGCAAGCGTTCCCGGAGTCTACGAGGTCAGAGGCGCACTCAATGACTGTTCGGGGCGCATGATCGCCTGGATCTCCAACTCGTCCGAGATCGATAAATCCGGGGAAATCGACCTGGACGTGGACGGGAGAGAGATCTGGAAGAGGGCTGGCTGCGGGCCTCTGATTGTAGAAGACATCTTCCTCTACAACCCTCAGGGAGAGATGGTGGAGATGTACAACGCCAGCAAATTGGTGGAGAAGGAGCCGCAAGACTTCCAGGCCCCTCTCGTCTGCTTCAACGGCAGCTTCCAAAATCTCTCCGAGGTCAAGAGGGAGTCCATCTCCAAAGTTGTGGTGGGTGTAGGAGTCTACGTAATAAAACCGGGCAACTACTCTGTATCAGCCGACCTGGAGATGGAAGGGGGATGGGAGGTGGGCACCTTCGACAGAACCGTAGAACTGACCGCCGGCAATCACACAGTTGCCGTGGAGTTCAATGCCAAGAAATTCCCCAGGATGTCGGATAGGACCAGGCTTTTCCTCAGGCAGCTTACCATCTCCGCAGATGATGAGGTCATAGATGAGATTGAGGAGGCCTGGAGAAGCGGAGAGATGGACTTCGAGGGATGAAACATTTAGATACTTTGAGGGCTGAAATGGGCCTCGAGGGAGGCAATGATCTCGAGGATATGCCTGATGCTGGCTTTGGTTATGGCTTTTGCCTGTGGGGGCGCATCAAGTGACGCCGCGCCCTTAACGCATTCTTTTGCATATAAGCAGGTATCTGCTCAGCAGGTCATGGCCGATGTGAATAACAGCTCAGTATCCTGCGACAGAGCATTCGTCACCGGGGACCTGATCTTAAGCGGCATTCAAAAGAATCCCATAAGCATAACAAATTCCGTCTTCAGGGATGACGTAATCTGCAATGGAGCCACATTTCAGGAAGCAGTGGATTTTGAAAACACCACCTTTCAGAAAAATGTCATATTTAATGAGACAAAATTTGGGACGGCGGCGAACTTCAATAGCAGCAGATTCCAGGGGGATGCGAGCTTCAATATGTCAAGCTTTCCGGATGGCGGGAACTTTGATTTTGCGCAGTTCTCCGGCCTGGCCGATTTTGCCAATGCTTGGTTTGATAAATACGCAACATTTTATAATGCAAGCTTCGGGGGAGATATCCTGTTTTCGCTCTCGGAATTCAATGGCGCCTATGCAAACTTCGAATCGACGCGATGTGCTGGAGCTCTTGATTTCTCCGGCAGCCGTTTCAATTCATACACCACGTTTGCCGGTGCTCTTCTGGAGGATAATGCCGATTTTCACGCCACCAAGTTTCAGAGCGGAGCTGACTTCTACGATCTGCAATCTCTGGGCAGCGCCAATTTCGTTCGATCTCATTTCATTGAAGACTGCATATTCTCCAGGGCCCGATTCAACGGCACTGCTGATTTTCCCAATGCCAAATTCGATGGTCCTGCATTCTTTAACGACAGCGCATTCAATAGCAGCGCCAATTTTGACAACGCCCAGTTTCTGGCTCTTACTGACATGTCCAATGCCGCTTTTGGCGGCGACCTGATGATGAATAGCACCAAGATCGCCAGAATGGTATTCGATGGCTCGAAGTTCGACCATAGATCTCGATTATACCTGGCCAAAGCGGATATCAGCCGGATGATGGTGAGCTGGGATCAGATCAGGGACATCATCAGCTTTGACACATCAGCCTACCTGTCTTTGATAAAGAATTATAAGGAGCTGGGCCAGAGCAACGATGCCAATAATTGCTATTATGAGTACAGACATTTGAATCAGGTCAGCAAGCCGCTGGGCTTTTCCAGGTTCCTGGATACTGTGGCCTGGCTGTCCTGCGGCTACGGCGTAAGGCCTCATTATGCGCTCTTCTGCGGATTGGTGGTAATTCTCATATTCGCCTTCATCTACTGGGCGGGCAGGGGCGTGGAGGGCTTCCATGACATTCACGGCCACCAGCTCATAATAGCCTCCCTCTTCTACAGCATCATAGCCTTTACCGCCAATTCCAAGGGGCTTCCCCTGCGAGGGAGATTCAAATATCTGGGGATCAGCGAGGGAATTATCGGGTGGCTGCTCATGGCCCTATTTCTGGTGACCCTGGGCAAAGTGATGATCGGATGAGATCGCGGTGGAGGCGTTTCGCCCCAGGGCCAGCCCGGAGGTCTCCCGGACTTTCACCACAAAGAGCTCTTCGCTATTTCCTGTGGGTTATTGACACTTCGTCTCTGTGAGTCCTCTGTGCGCTTCTAGTGTCTCTGTGGTAGCCGTTCGTGGCTATTGGGGGTATAACCAACGGCTAACGACGTTTTCATCACAGAGGCACAGAGGACATAGAGTACGCACAGAGACGGTGGAAGATGCCAAAGGTAGAGTCACTTTAGGCTATCCATAGGAAATAGCGAAGAGCCAACCACTTCACCACTCACATTAAATTGCGAGTAGACAAAAAAAAGTTTGATGGCCGCCTATTTGCGCTTTGGCTGGCGGTTCTTTGCCGAGGCAAATGGATCGGATTCGCTGGAATTTGTCCCGCTATCAAGTGTCGCATTGAGCGTTGCATTCTCAAGTGTCGCATTGAGCGTTGCATTCTCGATGGTGTTGTTCAGCCCAGTAGCATTGATCGAATCATTTGCTGCATTCTCATCTGCTGCAATTGCAAAGCTTAAGCCGCAAGCTGTCAGTGCAATCAGAATTGCCAGTGCCAGTTTATTCATATTCCACACTCTCCATTTTTCCTGGCATACATCCGGCCTGAAATTTAAATTTTGCCGTCCGGTGCGAACCATTGCGGCAAAAGATGTATATGTTATCGTGGCCATGCCGCCTCGGTGGGAGAATTATGAGACGAGGGTTTCTGGCGGCAATGGCATTATTATCTCTGAATGCAATTTTGTTCGGTTCAATGGGCGCGGTGAATAACACCAGCATATTTCTCGATACAGGAAACGTAAGCGATAGCGGCTTTCGTCCCGGTGTTGACGGCTTCGGCTTTGAAAACTACGGGGAGCATCCCGATACTCTGGACCTGACGGCTGTCGAGATGCGGCGCATGTTCGGCGATGATGTCTGCGCCAGCCAGGTAGACGGAAATTGCATCCTCACCTATCCCGCCGAGCGATGGATGAACCAGGCCATATCCGCCATGAAATTGGGTCACTGCGAGGGAATTGCCGTCCTGTCCAGCCTCATGTATTACAACCAGTCCAGCCCCAGCCTCTTCCAGGGCAACAGCACTATCAATCTCTCCCTGCAAAATTCCCAGCTCCAGCGAGAGATCGGCTACTGGTGGACCACTCAGGTCACCAGCCCCGGAGGATCGCAAAAGGTGCGGGACTCTCCCCAGGCAGTCCTGGATACACTGGCCGCGGCCTTTGCCGGGGGAGAGGAGGCTGATGAGTGGTGGGTCATGGGAATCTACCTGCCCGATGGCAGCGGCGGACATGCCATCACTCCCTTTGCTGTGGAGGAGAGTGGAAACGGCACGGCCCGCATACTGGTCTATGACAATAACTGGCCCAAGGAGATCCGGTATGTCGAGCTGGATCTGGCCAATGACACCTGGCAATACCTGGCATCGAGCAATCCCGATGAGCCGGAGGGCCTTTACACCGGCAACTCCAGCACCAAAAATCTTGAGGTAGTATCTCTCTCCTCGCGCCTCGGCACTCAGCAGTGCGATTTCTGCCGGGATGATAATGCATCAGACGGCAACAATGGCACAACCAAGAACATCGAGATCTGGCAGAGCGGAAGGGCCAGCCTTCTGGTTGCGGACGGGAGCGGCAGGAGGGCTGGCCTGCTGGAGTCGGGCCGGATTGTAAATGAGATCCCAGGTGCGGAAGTAAGGGCTCTGAAGTTCGCCCCGGATGGCATAGACCATGCGCCAGTCATACTGCTCCCGCTCGCCCTGATAGAAGGCTCTCACCTGGCAGTGAAGATCAACAGTACATCCAGCGGCATTGGGGCCAATGCTGCGGAAACGGCCATCATAGCCCCCGGCTTTGCCTTATCCGCTACGGTATCCGACCTGAAGGCAAGCCAGAGGCAGAGCATGGACCTCTCTTCATCTGGCCGGGCCTACAATGTCTCCCTCAAGGCCGATAGCACCCTCTTACCTACCATCACCATCGAAACCGATCTTTCCAGAGCGGTCCTCTCCGGCCTGCAGCTCGACCCGGCAGGCATGATCAACCTCTCCACCAATCCCGTGCTGGGGACGCTGGATATGAGCTCCCTCGGAAATCTCAATCCAGGAACTCTGCAACTGCTCCTGACATCGCTGGATCCGGAGAGAGCAACCTCGTCCACATATAAGAGCCTTGATCTGATGCTGCGGACTGATGATAGCGTATCCATGGACCTGGCTGGCACCACGGCTGGATCTGGGATGCCATCTGTTTCCATCGCCAGGAAGAACGGGGGAAGGCAGGAGATGTCCATGATCTCAGTCTCTAGGGATGTGCCGGCTAGCATTCCCAAGGTCGAGATCCCTGCCGCCGGCAACATCTCCCAGTCCAATGCCACCAAGTCCATTTCATCCACCGGCAGCAGCGGGACATCGGTCACATCCGGAATTAGCAGACCGTCCGGAATTGCAGGCAGCGTAGCAGCCAGCATCCCCAGTTCCGGGCTTCCCAGCACCACCAGCATGACAACGCCCACATTCCCGTAATATGAGCCGCAGACCGGCTCAATCCTGCGGAGATGATCAGGTGGCAGCAGCCTTTGCCAACGAGGTCTTGTTTTCCGGGACCTTTGCGGCGCCACCCATGCCATTCCGATAGCATCTCTGGCAGATGCCCTTTAAATCCAGGCTCGATCCGGTGACAGTGAAATTTGCATCGGCAGAGACCCTTTCGATCAATTTCGGCATTATGGGGTCCGTCCAATCGCTGATGCTGCCGCATTGGAGACATAGCAGGTGGGCGTGAGGCTCAGTATTGGGATCAAATCTGGTTTGACCCTTCGGCATGTTCAGCTCCAAAATCAATCCCGTATCTCTTAAAATCCTAATAGTAGTATATATTGTGGCGAGGCTGACCGTCGGATATGTCTTCTTCACCTCTTGATAGGCCTTCTGAGCCGTGGGATGCTCGTGGTTTCTGAGGATGTACTTGCTTATGGCTATTCTCTGAGGCGTGGCTCTATATCCGCAATTGCGAAAGGTCTTGATGATGGTCGACTCCAGATTTTCAGGGTTAATCATAGTGATTATTAGCTAATAATTACTGTTAAATAAAGATATGCAGTCTAAATAACAATGTCTTCTTATGGTAGGGGGAATGGACTTTGAGCAGCAGAGTCATTCAGCAGACTTTAGAGGGGCTGGCGGCGTCGGTCATGCCCAGGGTTCGCACCACAGACG